>NZ_FYBS01000008.1:0-141917 GCF_900186185.1 Listeria sp. ILCC797 | reverse complement strand
CTTCAAGGTGGCGTACAAAGATTCCAGTGGAAAAGAACAAGCGATGTGGATTTTGGAGAAAGACGGGGTACGTGTCCCGAACAGCGAACTCGAAGCGTATTTAAAACGAACCGCTGACTACCAAGATAAGGATAAATATACTATACTAACGTTAGAAGAGTTAAACGAGAAAATCATGAAAGCCTGGCAAGATAAGACGTATTACATGGACGGAAAAGTGTATTCAGGCGCGGCAGGGAGCATCTTACAAGCTTCTGCGTATGTGGAGGACTGGGAAGGCCAACTAGCCGAATCCGGCATTATGTCGGCATTATCAGGCGTAGGCCTAGGCGCTGCGATAGCTCGTGGGAGTAAGACGTATAAGGGTGGTAGTGGGGCTGAAAAGGTTCCAAAGAGACCAAGTTGGCGTCAATCTGAAATTGATGCAGAATTGGATTATAAAGGGTACGATTCTCAAAAATCATTTTTAAATGGTGAAGAAGTACCTTACGGAACTAAAGGAAGCTCTCGCCCAGAGTTGTATAAGCAAGGACATAGCATAGAAGTTAAAAATTATAATGTTCAAACTAGTTCTGGACAAAATAACTTAATCAATAACGTATCTAAGCAGATAAAAGAAAGACTAACTAATTTACCAACTGGAACAAATCAAACTATCTTAATAGATGTTAGAGGTCAAAACGTAACAAATGATGCTCTGAAGTATATTAGAAGTAAAATTCTAGAAAAATCTGGTGGTAATGTAGAAATAATATTTAAGAGGTGAGTAATGTGACTGTAGGTATTAAAGTAGATTTTTTATGGTTTCCTATTGGGACTGGTGACTTCTTTCATTCATTTTTTTCAACTATATGTGTAAACTTAGAAAATATGAACTGGGGAAGCGAATTTCCTGTTGTAATGAAAGATGTATACGCTGGTTATTTATCAAAAGAAAAAATTGAAATTGCTCAAAAAGAATTGAAAGAAATTAAACTAAGATTGAGTGAAATTTCCCCTGAAAAAATTATTTGGGATGCCGAAGATCTGGATAAGATTCCGCCTTGGGGTACACATATAAGCAAGGATATTACTAATTTAGCTCAATATTTTGTAACAACTGATGGGAAAAATCTAATAAGTGTATTAGAAGACGCTATGGAAGACGCTATAAAAGAAGATGTAGATTTAGAAATAAAAGATTTATAAAATAAAAAGGCACTTTACTATCTGATTAGCGTCGGATAGTAGAGCCTTGACTAGTAAGTGCGAATTCACTAATCAAGTTCCTGATAGCTAAAGCCATCGTAAGCAGCACGAAAAGTCTCAAGAAAACTGAGAAAGCGAAGGATGCGGGGAAAGTTGTGAAGGGTGGTAGTGGGGCTAAACTATCTAAAAATATTAATATCAAAGGTTTTGAAATTAGAAATAAACATTTAAGCGGTTCTACTGCAAAGAGAGCAAGGAAATTCAATGTATCAACACCAGAGGAGGCAAACAGTATAGTCCAAGAAGCGCTTGAAAACGGAAAAGTCTATGAAATAATAGATAATGGTGTAGGGAGCCAAGGTCAAAAATCGTTTTCAGCTATCATTGATACAGGAAAAACTATAGGCGCTAAGGGAGAAACATATATAAAGATTGTTTATGATGAGTTAAATAATGTGTGGACAACTTACCCGATACCAGCGCCTTAATTGGAAGGAGGACAAAATGGAGTCCATTCAGAAAATGCTAGTTGGTTATAATGAACAACAAATTAAAAAGATTCAGGATTTCTTAATATCTGAAATTGATGAAGATACACAACAAGAAACAATTGATTTTATTAAAAGTTGTAATATGCAAAAAGTCCAAAACCATCAGGATATTCTATACGCAGGAGATAAATATGAAGGGATATTCATTGAGGGGAATCAATATTTGATAGGTTCTTCGGGAAATGAGGTTCTAATAATTGATTCAATAGGAGAAGAGCATGGAATGGGAGAAGAACAATCTAGAATCCGTATTTCTATATCAAATTTTACAGAGCTAATAAGTAGGAAGAAAGAAGTATTAGAGTGGATTAGAAGGAGTTAACGGAGAAAATGGAAGAAGAATGTAGAAAGATTGCTGAGAAAATAATCTTATTACAGTTTGGGATGATGATTATGAAAATCGAAGAATTTAAAGACGTTTTATGTAATAGTTGATGGATTCGTATAGCAGGGGGCATTGATTTAATTGTCACAATGACTAAAAAAGAGAAACAAGTCCTAAAACAGGAAATGTTTCTCTTTTTTATCCCCACATTCACTTTTCAGCAACTTTTGTCGTGGTTAAACTGCTTAAATACGCGTAAAGTAAGCCGTCTGATTTGCGGAGTGATAAATTGGTTTGCTCGTGGAATTTGTCAATGCGATATTGAATCGTGTTGCGGTGCATGAAAAGGGCTTTAGCCGTCATGCTGATGTTTCCTTGGTTTTCAAATAGGGTGGCAATCAATGGGAGCAGCGAGTCGTCTTTTTCAAAGGCAGCGTTTAGTTCTGCGGAAAGAGTGCTCGAAAGAAGTGGGCGCGCAAAATGTTTCAAGCTAGCTGATTCAACCGTTTGGACAAGCACCTTGTCTTGCAAATCGAATAGGCGGCGCTCTTCGTTAAAGGCATCGCGCATGGACAAATGTTTTTTGTGGAACAGGCCGACGAAAAAATGTACAGGGAAATAAAAATCGGCTTCCAGCGTCGTCGCAACAGCCGCAAGTTCGTCCTCACCTAAGATTGAGCCTTCAATTTTCTCAGCGATGACACCGTACGTGCCAAGTTCGATCATTTCTGCTTTTTTGTTGAAAAAACTAAGTAAGGCTTTTTTCCACTCGGAAAATTCTTTTTTTGTGTAAGTTTCTTTCCGAATGTGGAATTGAACGAAGCGATAGCGCGAAGAACTTTCGGTTAGCGGCACCGCTTTTTGGGTGAATAAAAGGTCATACCAAAGTTGACTTTCCGCCGACTTAAAAGCCGGTTTGGGTGCATCAAAAAGCAGATTTAAAAAGGCCGCATCATTTTCTGCCACTTCATGTTTGGCAATAGTAAAATAATAAGGCTCTTCAAAGAAAGATAAGACGGTTTCATCAGTTGAAATTGGTTTTTTGGATACTTGTAAACTTGGGAATTTTTCCTTTAACTGGTAGATGTTCAAAGCGATTGCCCCCACGTGTTTTTAATTTTATTGTGACAAATTGCGTGCGACAAGTCAACCGCAAAATTAGTTGACCAGTCAACTAATTTTTGATACGCTAATTAGGCTGGTATTTAATTTTCAGAATGTAAGGAGCGGCTTCAATTGGGGGGAAACCACGAAATTGTAACGAAATCGATGTCAATCATTCACCGAGCTGAGCACACGTACAAAGAGGCGAAACTGGAGGAAACGGGTCTCCGCGTTTCGCAGCTCCGCTATTTATGGACGCTATATCAGGAAGACGGGATGTCACAAGAGCAACTGCGGCAACGGTTTATGACGGATAAGGCGAATGTAACGCGGCACATTAAACAGCTTGAGAAACTAGGTGTGATTCGGCGCGAATGTGACGCCCGCGATAAGCGAATGCAACGTGTTTTTTTGACGGAAAAAGGTCACAGCATGAAAGACTTGATTGCGGAAGTGACGGATACGTGGAGCGATATTTTAACCCAAGGCTTCTCGAAAAAAGAAAAAGATGATGTGTTGCGTCTCCTTGTGCAGATGGCGGACAATGCAACGCGTTTTGCGGAAGGGAGTTTAAAGAATGAAAGAACAAAGTAAACGGCTTGGTGTAGAGGGAATTGGCTCCCTGATGGCACGCCTTTCGATTCCTGCTTTTGTGGGCATGTTTGTGATGGGCATGTACAACATTGTTGATACGATTTTTGTTTCATATGGCGTTGGCTCAGACGGTGTTGCGGCGCTTTCGATTGCCTTCCCAGTGCAGATGATTTTAATGGCTATGGCGGCGATGTTCGGTATCGGGGGAGCCTCGATTATTTCGCGGTCGCTAGGCGCGGGCGAACAAGTTCGGGCGAATCAAATTTTCCATCAAGTCATTTGGTTGGTCATTTTGTCGAGTATTTTTATTGCCATTGTTACCTTTATTTTTATTGACCCGCTAATTACGATTTTTGGTGCACCGGCAGAAATCCACGGCATGACAAAGGACTTTCTATCACTCATTTTACTAGGCGCGGCTTTTCAGACGTTCGCGATGGCGATGAACAACATTGTTCGCTCGGAAGGAAATGCCAAAACGGCGATGCTGACGATGATTATTTCAGCGGTGCTAAATATGATTTTAAATCCGGTTTTCATTATGGGATTAGGCATGGGGGTGCGCGGTTCCGCGCTCGCAACAGTCATTGCCCAAGCCGTAGGCGCTGTTTGGCTCTTCATCTACTTTTTATCCGGAAAAAGCACGTTATCTCTTAGCGGTTTTAAATTCCGTCTGGACGGCAAACTGAGTCTGCGCATTATGGCAATTGGCTTCCCGTCTTTCATCATGATGTCCGCGGGGAGCGTTGTGACCATCGCCGTGAACTGGATGTTGCAACTTTTCGGCGGAACACTGGCGATTGCGGTTTATGGTGTCGCCAACCGAATTGCGAGCTTCGTCATCATGCCGATAAACGGTATCACACAAGGCATGCAACCCATCGTCGGCTTCAACTACGGATCGCGCCAACTTGACCGCGTTATCCGCGCCGTAAAACTGGGCATGATTGTTGCAACGTTGCTATCGCTCATCGCGTGGGGCATCGTGGAACTTTTCCCAAGTGAACTCGTGCGCATTTTTTCAAGTGAACCAGAGATGATTTCGGAGGGAACGAATGCCCTGCGGCTCATGCTTCTTGCCGCCCCAACAATTGGCTTTCAAATTGTGTGTGGTGGACTCTATCAGGCGCTAGGTCAAGCGCGCATTTCATTTGTTATTTCTCTTATGCGCCAAATCATTTGCCTTGTCCCACTACTGCTTATTTTGCCCCAATTTTTCGGGCTGATGGGCGTCTGGTACGCCTTCCCAATTGCTGACGTCATCGCCTTTTCCGTCTGCTTCTTCATCTTAACAAAAACATGGCGACGGATGTTTAAAAATCCGGATATGGTGTGATGGGTTTAAAGAGCAAATATAGAAAATGCACAAATATATTCTGATTTTGATTGCATCACTAATAATAAAAAAGCTTTTGATATTTTATATGAATTGCAAGATAATGGCTCCATATTTTCCGACAAAGAAGCTATCTTGAAAACCTACGCTCGCATCACAGAAGAAAATAACCCCAATTAACACAGCCTAAAAACTACCGATTTCGGTAGTTTTTTTATTGGCGGAACCAGCGTTTAGTGCGCATTGTTTTAGGGAATTTTAAGGTGAGGCAAGTTAAAATGACGGTGTTAATGTGGCCTGGTTATGAGGAGGGAATTTAATGGATTGGTACAAATTGCCACTTGGTGAAATTTTTGAAAAAATGAGGGCAAATGAAGCGGGACTTGCGAATTCGGAGCGCGGCAGGCGCCTCGCTGAAAATGGGTCCAATATTTTAAGCAAAGGGAAAGAGGACAGCGAACTAAAAAAGTTTTTGAAGCATTTCAATGATTTGTTAATTTATGTGCTGATTGTCGCGGGTGTTTTGAAGGGCGTCGTTGGCTCGTACATTGAAATGGTGATTATTTTCGTCGTCGTGATTATTAACGCGATTATCGGCTACTCGCAGGAACGGAAGGCGACGAACTCGCTAAATAGTTTGACGAATATGTTGAGTGAAGAAGCTACTATTCTTTCGGAAAATCAAAAAGAAATCGTTCCTGCTGAATCTTTAGTTGCCGGTGATGTCGTTTTGCTAGGCCCTGGTGATATTATCCCAGCCGATTTACGTATTATTGAGGCGTACAATTTAGTTGTGGAAGAAGCGATTTTGACGGGAGAATCAACTCCGGTCACGAAAAATAGTGATATTATCGCTCGCAACGCGGATTTAGGTGACCGTCTGAACATGGTGTTTTCCGGCACGCTTGTTGGAAGTGGTTCTGGGAAAGGGATTGTGACGGAAACGGGCGATAATACGGAGCTCGGGAAAATCAGTCGTAATTTGAAGGAAATGGAAAATACGGAAACGCCGCTCATTAAAAAAATGAAACAGCTTAACAAGCAAGTTTTCTACATTTTATCGGCTCTGATTGTATTTTTACTTTTTTATAGTATTTTCTATCATGATTTTTCCATGAATGAACTAGTGTCGGCTCTAATCGCGCTAGCAGTATCCGCGGTGCCGGAGGGCTTGCCGGCTGTTCTTTCAATTATTTTATCTCTCGGAGTTACGCGTATGGCGAAAGAAAAGGCTATCATCAAAAAGATGCCTGCGGTCGAAACGCTTGGTAGCATGAGTGTCATTTGTTCGGATAAAACGGGGACGCTGACGAAAAATGAAATGAGCGTCGTTGCGGTGATAACAAAAGATGAAGTGAGCGACCATACGGAAAAACCGATTGAACTGCGTGATGAAAGCTTGGCGTTTAGGCGGCTCGTTGAGATTGCGCTTTATTGTAACGATACGAAAATTGACTATCATGACGGAAAACGTGAAGTGATTGGGAATCCGACGGAAGGAGCGCTGTTAGAGCTTGCAAATCGCGCTAATTTGAGTCAGGAAAATCATTTGCTCTACAAAATCCCGTTTGATTCTCTTTATAAATATATGGCGGTTCTTGTTACAATTGAAGGTGAAAACTACATTTATTTGAAAGGCGCGCCAGACGTGATTTTAAATCTGGCGAAGTTTCAAGTGGAAGGCGAATCGAGTACGCCGCTTGATCTGGGCTACTGGAATGGCCGCATTAGCGAATTTGCTAGCAAAGGACAACGTGTTTTAGCGGCTGCCTACAAGAAAGTCTCAAGCGAGAAGGAACACCTGACGCACGAAGACTTACAAGACGGTATGATTTTTGCAGGATTATACGGTATTATTGACCCGCCGAAGAAGGAAGCTATCCGTGCAGTTGGCGTATGCCGTGAAGCAGGAATTAGCGTGAAAATGATTACCGGCGACCATAAAGATACTGCGATTGCGATTGCTGAGGAAATCGGCATTGAAAACTATAACAATGCTTTAGTTGGAAGTGAAATTGAAGGGCTTTCTGACGCGGAGCTGCGCAAAGTTGTGGAGGACCATGATGTGTTTGCGCGAACGACGCCAGAGCATAAACTTCGCCTCGTGACGGCGATTCAAGAAAACGGTCACATTGTTGGCATGACCGGTGACGGAGTAAATGATGCGCCGGCGCTGAAAAAAGCAGATATCGGGATTGCGATGGGGATTAAAGGCACGCAAGTTACGAAGGACGCGTCTGATATGGTGCTTGCTGACGATAATTTCGCGACCATTGTTGGAGCTGTGAAAGAAGGGCGTCGGGTTTACGACAACCTCAAAAAGACGATTTATTTCGCGCTGCCAACTGCTTTTGCGCAAGGCTTGCTCGTTGTTGTTTCCCTACTTGCCAACATGCCACTGCCGCTCACATCCGTTCAAATTTTATGGCTTAACATGGTGACAACCATTACACTTTCCTTTGCGCTAGGCTTCGAACCATACGCGAATGACCTTATGAAAAGGAAGCCTCGTGACCCGAAAGAAAATATCCTAGACAGCTATGCAATTATCCGCGTCGCCTATGTCTCCGTTTTAATCGCAGTCCTAGGTTTTGCCGTGGAAGCCTACTTGCGTGGAACAGGCGTCGATACGGCCACGATACAGACGACCTTGCTCCAAACTATCGTATTTGGTCAAGCCTTCTACATGATAAATTGCCGCGAACTAATGAAATTCCCAATTGACGGCGGCATTCTAAAAAATAATGTCCTTTGGGGCTCACTCGGCATTTTACTTGTCCTTCAAGCTATTGTGATTTACGTTCCCGTTTTCCACACTATCATGGAAACAACGTCACTAAATCTCGCGCAACTCGGAATTTCTTTACTTGCCGGCTTTGGAGTGTTTGCTATCGTAGAAATCGAGAAATTTGTTTATCGATTGGTTAAAAAATAAATTTCATAGGACTATTAAAAGAAGCTCCTCAAAATCAGCATTATCGATTTTGAGGGGTTTTTCTAATTGAAAATTTTAAAAAAGAGACATTTTTGTCCATTTTAAAGCTATTTATTGCTAAAACGTACACAATTTATCTATATATTTCTTTAATGTTACGTGATATAATATATTTGTAATGAAAAAGAAATAAAAGAATTTTGTTTTTAATATAAAAGTCCCAAAGGAGGAGCGAAGGAAATGAGAAAAAGTGTGAAGTTGGTTTATGGAGTTCTTATATTGTCAATTGGATTGGTGTTACCTACGTCAGCGTTTGCGAGTGATACGGGTAACGAACAAGTTGTAGAAGAATCTGTTCAAAGTATTTCAGAAAGCCTTGCGGCGGATGAAAACCAAGCTGTACAGGCAACAAATGAAGAGGCTAGCGCAGAAGAAACAGAAGTTGTTCAGCCAAAACAAGTGACAGAACCACTTGCTACTGCTAAAACAGATGTGGAGATTGAAATTAATACGCCCGTTACACCACTGGATTTCGTAACTGTTAAAAGTGGAGTCTCACTAAGTTATAAAACAGAGCCAGACGTCGCATCAACTGGAA
Organism: Listeria sp. ILCC797; assembly: GCF_900186185.1. Classification (NCBI taxonomy): domain Bacteria; kingdom Bacillati; phylum Bacillota; class Bacilli; order Caryophanales; family Listeriaceae; genus Listeria; species Listeria sp. ILCC797. The sequence continues at coordinate 133,286 of NZ_FYBS01000008.1, read as the reverse complement.
ATAAGTCCGTTACCATTATCGCAACTGATGGCGTTACAACAGAAGAAATTGTAGTGAATTATGAAGTATGGGATGATACACCACGCTTTGGAATGTATTACGGGGCCCCAATTTTTGATTTTGATAAATCAGATGCACTTAATATTTACGGTCAAACAGTCCCGAACGCGCTTGTGGTTGCATTCTTTAAAATCGAAAATGGCTTTGATGCAACTGCTTGGGCTGATAAGTATGGCAATTTTCATATTAAATTGAAGGAACCACTTAAAAATCATGAAGCGATTCAGGTTTCCAGCATGACCCTTTTTGATGACCAAAAAAGCGAGGTAACAGAATATATCTATACAGAAAAATTGGAAGCTCCAAAACAAACAAATAAACCAATTGTAGGAAAAGTAAAGGTTGATAAAATGACAAAAGGAACGGCTAATAATGCTACAGAAATTTTACCGAAAACAGGTGATGCCAATACTTCAAGAGGTATTATAGCAGTTGGAGCATTAACTACATTACTGGCCACTATTTACCTAAGAAAACGTGGCTAAATTGAGAAAGGCGTAAGCGATTACGCCTTTTTGTTATTTCTGAATAAAAACGATATTTTAAAAGCTTTTTCATTAAATAATAGATAAAAAATTCACCATTTGTCTATATGTTTCATAAAAGTTACATGGTATACTAAAAATGTGTATATTTGAAATAAAAATGAAACAAAGGGAAGGCTTTATTTTAATGAGCACAATAAAATAAAAGGGAGATTGATTATGAAGAAAAGTGTAAAACTAGGTTATGGCGTCTTAGCTTTATCAGTAGGTCTTGCATTACCAACAGTAGCATTTGCAAGTGAAACGGATACTTCAAACGGTGAAGTTGATCAAGTATTAACAGAAGTATCTGAGCAAAATCCAGCAGATGTTATTCAATCCAATCCAGAAGAAACGGGAACAGAAGATGTAACGAAAGAACAAGTAATTGAAGCACCATCAGAAACAGCAAAAACTGAAAAACCAGCTCTACAAACAACAGATGAAGCGAACACAGCGAATTTAACAGCAACACCGCTTGCGACAGCTAAGTCTGGAGTCAAAGTTGAAGTGAATGCGACGACAACACCGGGTTATTTTGTAACAGCTGAAAATGGTGTAGCTCTTAGCTTTAAAGTGAAACCAAATGTTTCTTCTATTGGAAACAAATCAGTTGTCGTTATTGCGACAGATGGTACAACAACAGAAGAAATCACAGTAAACTATGTTGTCCAAGATACACAAAAACCAACTATTGAGCTTATGGATGCAGATGTTTATCTTGAGTTAGGTGATGACTTCTGGTATGCGGATGATTTTGTTCTGGTTAATGACAATTCAGATGATTATGAAGTCTTCTTTGCAGATGGTCGTGAGGCACTTGACACATCTAAAGTTGGGGTGTTCAACACAGTGATTGTGGCTCGTGATGCAGCTGGAAATGAAGCGCGTGTCACGATGACATATCATGTTGTTGATCTTAATTCAGATATTAGTGAAGAAGCATCATATGCTGCTCCAAAGATGGATACAATTAAATCAACTGCAAGTGATATTTACGGAAAAACTCGTCCTTACGCATATGTCGGAGTAATAGCTGAAGATAGTGTTACGGTTCTAGGCACAAGTTATGCTGATGTGAATGGGAATTTCCATGTGCATCTTGGAACACCATTAAAGAAAAACCAAACTATCTATATCATGAGTGTAGATATGCATACTTTTGAATACAGCGATGTTGCAGAATATAGATACACTGGCACTGGTGTGGTAGTGAAGGAAGTAAATAAACCGGCTGTAACAAAAACTGTAACAGCTAAAACCGTAGTTAAAGCAAAAGATCCTGTTGTGAAAAGTTTGCCAAAAACAGGTGATACCACTACAGGCGGCGCTGTAGCAGTAGGTGCAATCGCTACATTATTGGCTGCAGTTTATTTGAGAAAACGTAGTTAAGTTGTGCGAGAGAAAAGGCTGGAACATAAATCCCAGTAACAAATAAAGCACCTGACATTTTGATTCATCAAAATGTCAGGTGCTTCTTTTTTAGACATAAAAAAACTGCCATTACAATAAAAAGTACCGAAACTTCATGTAATAAGCCAAAAATTAGCAAGCAGTGAAACTAAATAGAGTTATGTAATGAGTGCGAAAACAAGATATAGAGATATGTCATAAAAGCGACAGCGTATTTTGAAACGTTTCGATTCCGCTCACGGTTTTGAATGCATAAAAATAAGGTGGCTAACATAGACCAGACTTGTTCTGAGTAACGAATCATAAGCGAATATGTTATAATCAAAGAAAACATAGTAGGGAAGAATGATTTTATGGCAAATGGTAGTATTATCAATCTTATTACTGGCATACTGGACTCGCTACCTAATTCGGAGCAGAAAATTGGGCGGACGATTTTAGAGGATCCCAATTTTGCGGTTAAAGCTTCTGTGCAAAGCCTCGCTGAAAAGGCAAATGCAAGTGCGGCGGCGGTGATTCGCTTTTCTAAATCGCTTAACTTGGATAGTTTTCCGGAACTCAAGCGGCAGTTATCAATGGAACTCGCGTTGCCGAAAAAAGCAGGATATTATGATATTGAACCAGATGAGTCGTTTGATTCGATACGCGAAAAACTGGTTTCGAATATGATTCAAACGACACAAGATACGGCTAGTCAATTGAGAGAGGAAGCAATTGTTAGGGTTTGCGCCGAGATGGAACAAGCGGAAACAATTTATGCGTACGGCGTTGGGGCGTCATGGCTCATTGCAGAAGATATTGCGCAAAAATGGTTACGTGCTGGCAAAAATGTCTTTTTATCACAAGACCCACATGTTCTAGCAATGGCACTTTCTGCGGGCAACCCGAATAGTATTTTAATTGCGATCTCAAATAGTGGAGAAACATCAGAAGTTTTACAGCTTGCCAAGGAGGCGAAACGAAGCGGCTTGAAAGTCGTCAGTTTAACACGTTTTGGCAACAATAAACTAAAAACCATTGCGGATTTTGTGTTGGAAACATCACGCGCACCAGAAGCCGAACTACGGAGCACTGCGACAAGCTCCAGACAGGCGCAACTTTTGGTCGTTGACATTTTGTTTTATTATTTTGCCTCAAAACGCTACGAGGACATGATAACGCATATCAAAAAATCACGGGAAGCGACAAACCGCTTTCGGGAATAAAACGAGTACGCGCACACCCTTTTAACTGGATTAGAAGGGCCTTTTGCGCGAAAGGAGAATTGAATGAGCATTTATTTCTACGGCTGTGTTTCGCTTGACGGATACTTGGCAGATGCAAACAATCGCCTAGACTGGCTGCATCAAACGGGTGCTCCGGAGGAAACCAATTACGCCGAGTTTTATAGCCAAATGGACATGATGATTATGGGGAAAAAGACATACGATGAAATTGTGGGTATTGCAGGCATTGAATCGCTTTATGCGCCAACGCAAAATTACGTTTTTACCCATGAAAAAGAACTTGCTCTAAAAAGTTTTCAGCAAGTTGAGGGTAATGTGGTAGATTTTGTGCGGCGACTTCCGGTGGATAAAAACGTTTGGGTTGTCGGTGGAAACAGCATTTTGGCCCCGCTTTTGAATGAGAATATGGTGGATAAATTGTACGTCCAAGTGGCGCCTGTTTTGCTTGGGAAAGGAATCCCATTATTTACGCAAGATGAAGATGTGAAGCGCTTTAAATTAACTGGTGTTGCTCAATATGGACAATTTGCTGAAATGATATTTGAAAAGTAATAATTAAATGAGCACTGCTTGCAAAAATCCCGTAATACGATTTTTGTAAGCAGTTTTTTTGTGGAAAATATTCACAATTATGCGATTCCATAACCCTTTTTTTGAAATTTGTCAATGTTTTTTTTTGAATGAAAGGGTCGTAAAAAAAGTAATTCCTCATAAATAGTATACAGACTTACTTAGGTGTTCCTTGCTATACTGTTTTATAAATCCTAACTTCTTTAAATGGGAAGTTAATTTAGGGGAGTGAGTATCATGGAAATTTAAAATATTCATAATTCTGAAAGATATATCACGACTTATTTTATTAGTTCAAAAAGGAGATATGGCATGAAAAAAATATTATCATCACTAGTTGTTGCAATGCTAGTTTTATTAACATTATCAAATGCGCTTTTACCTGTAACGGCAAAAGCGGAAACAGGGGTAACGCTTGAAGTAAGTACTGAAAAGGAACTTAGGGATGCGTTAAATAACGACTTAGTTAGCAAAGTTATACTACAAAATGATTTGGTACTAAATGATTATACAAATTATGTCATTAAACATGATGTGACAATCGAAGGGGCTAATCATAAAGTAACGCTTAATAATAGCAGTTTTGCGAGTGATTTATCGAGCGCCGCAAGCGTTATTTTCTCAAATATCAATTTTTCGTCAAATTCACAAACCATTTTCAAAACAAGCGTTGTAAATTATGCTGTTACACTTGAAAATGTCACTTTGAATGGTGGCGCAGCTATTTCTAATACGAATGGTGTCACCTATATAAAAGGAAACAATACATTTACAACTTCAGGAACAACTGATGTTTTTAATGTAAAAAACCTTATTTTTGACTCTACTTCAACAACAACAATCAAAAATACAGGAGATGCAAATGCTGTTCAAGTATACTCCTCCGGTAACGTACAGTTAGGTGCAGGTGCTAAATTATCTATTGATACAATGGGGATCGGTATATATTTAAATGGTCCACAACAGACATTTACAGTTGGTGATTCGTCAGAACTTGATGTTGTGAGTAGGTATGCAAGCATTAAAGGTGTAGAAGCAACTGTTAACATCGGTGCTTCTAGTAAAGTGAAATTAAATTATCAAAAAGCAGTAATGTCATCAGATTCGCGAATTTATGTCAATCAATTAACGATGACAAAAAGTACCTCATTTGAAGCTATTTCTGCGCCGATAAGCTTATATGCTGTCCAAATTTCGCCAGCAGGGAAATTGACAATGGATAGTGTCGCTTATTTTGATTTTAGAAATGAAAACTCCACTGGTTTAGCGCTTTACATGGAGGGTAACGGTGGCGTATTCTCGACTACCAATCAAAATATTGCTGCTTGGGAAAAAGGAACTGACATTCTCGGCACGCCAAAATATACGTGGAGAAATTTAACATCTATAACAGATCTTTATGGAAATGTTAGCAATGTTTCCATCACAAATGTACCAGCGTATAAAACAGAATTTAAAAATCAAAATTTTGAAAGACTTTCAAACGGATCCATCACAAATGATAAACCTGTAATTAATGCGAATGATCAAACATTAAAAGTAGGCGATACATTTGATCCAATCGCTGGTGTAACAGCAACAGACACAGAAGATGGCGACTTAACAAGTGCAATTGAAGTAACAGCGAACAATGTCGATACAACAAAAGCAGGGACGTATCAAGTTACGTACAAAGTAACAGATAGTGACGGCAATGAAACGACTAAAACAATTACAGTGACTGTAGGTACGAATGATAAACCTGTGATTAATGCAGCAGATAAAACACTAAAAGTAGGCGATGCATTTGATCCGAAAACTGGTGTAACGGCAACAGACACAGAAGATGGCGACTTAACAAGTGCAATTGAAGTAACAGCGAATGATGTCGATACAGCAAAAACAGGTACGTATCATGTGAGTTATAAAGTAACAGATAGCGATGGCAATGAAGCAACTAAAACGATTACAGTCACAGTTGCAACGAATGATATCCCAGTCATCACGGCAGCGGATAAAACGCTAAAAGTAGGCGATGCATTTGATCCGAAAACTGGTGTGACAGCGAGCGACACAGAAGATGGCGACTTAACAAGTGCAATTGAAATTACTGCGAACAATGTTGATACAACAAAAGCAGGCACTTATCAAGTTACGTACAAAGTAACAGATAGCGACGGCAATGAAGCAACTAAAACGATTACGGTTACAGTCACAACAAATGATATCCCAGTCATCACAGCAGCGGATAAAACGCTAAAGGTAGGCGATGCATTTGATCCGAAAACTGGTGTAACAGCGAGCGACACAGAAGATGGTGACTTAACAAGTGCAATTGAAGTGGCAGCGAACAATGTCGATACAACAAAAGCAGGCACTTATCAAGTTACGTACAAAGTAACAGATAGCGATGGCAATGAAGCAACTAAAACGATTACGGTCACAGTTGAAAAAGTGACCGAAGGAACTATCCTAGCCAATGATTATACTATTGGTACGAGTAACTATGTGGAAGGAACTTATACAGGAGATGTAGCAAAAATTAAATTAATCGTAAATGGTGAAGAAAAGCAAACCATTGCGGTAACAGGTAATGCATATCGATACTATGCGAATGATAAAATCGCAAGCGTAGACGATGAAGTATACGCAGTCGCACTTGATGCAGATGGTAAAGAATTAGACCGCGTAAAAGTTAATATCCTGAAACCAACTGAAGGCACAATTACAGCGAAAGATTACACAATTGGCACGAGCAATTATGTGGAAGGTACTTATACGGGCGATGTAGCAAAAGTAAAACTAATTGTAAATGGTGAAGAAAAACAAACGATTACGGTAACTGGAAACGCATATCGTTATTACGCAAAAGACAAGATTTTAAATGCGGGTGATGAAGTATATGCAGTTGCACTCGATGCAAGCGGCAAAGAACTAGATCGTACAAAAGTCAATATTAAAGAGCCAACTTCCGGAACGATTACAGCAAAAGACTATTTATTAGGTACTAATAGTTATGTGGAAGGAACTTATACAGGCGACGTAGCAAAAATTAAATTAATCGTAAATAGTGAAGAAAAACAAGCTATCACGGTAACTGGAAATACGTATAAATACTATGCGAAAAATTTAATTACAAGCGTAACAGATGTCGTGTATGTAGTCGCACTTGATGCAAATGGCAAAGAGTTAGACCGTGCACTTGTTAATGTTAGGGAAGAGGCAACTGCTGGGGAAATTACAGCAAAAGATTTTGTAAAAGGTACTGAAAACTATGTAAGTGGAACATACACAGGAGACATTACTAAAATTAGTATCACTGTTAATGGGCAAGAATATACAAGAATACCTGTTTCAGGTGGCACTTTCAATTACTATGCGAATGATAAAATTTTAAAAGTAAGTGATCAAGTTATTGTTAAAGGCTATGACGACAAAGGTAATTTACTAGACAGTAAAGCAATTACTGTTAAATCAGCAGCCGATACGACTGGAGAAATTTTATTAGACTCATATAAATTGGGGTCTGAAACGTATATTACAGGAACATACACAGGAGACATCGTGAAAATCCGTGTAACAAAAGGAGATCAAACTTATTCAACAATTCCTGCGATAGGCGGCGTACTAAAATATTACGCAAAGAATATTGTAACTTCAGCGACGGACGTAGTAATGGTTGAAGGATTGAATTCGGAAGGTAAAGTAGTTAGCACTAAGCAATTGAATATTTACACAACAGACGGGACAATTACAGCGAATTCATTTCAGCTTGGTACAGATATCCGTGTTACAGGAACATATACTGGGGACGTGAAACGTGTAGCTTTAGAGGTTAACGGTGTAGTTCAAAAAGCTATTCCAGTTGCTGACAATAAATATGAGTATTATGCGAAAAATCTAATCACAAGTTCAAATGATACGGTATATGCGATTGCTTATGATTCTCTAGGTAAAGAATTAAATCGTGTACCAGTGAGTGTTGCAGATAAACCACCTGTGACTGGAAGCATTGCACTCGAAGAATTTAAAGTCGGCAAAGATAAATATGTAGAAGGTACGTATACTGGTGATGTTAGTCGAGTTGAACTGGTTGTTAATGGAGTAGTACAATCGAGAATCCCAGCAACAGGAAATGTCATCAAATATTATGCTGCTACATTAATAAATAGTGTAGATGATGAAGTCAAAATGATAGGATATGCAGCTGATGGTACGCAAGTTGCTGAGGTGGATCTTGTTCTAGGAGAAGTAACAGGAACAATCACAGCAAATAGCTATAAAATTACAGGTGACTACTTAGAGGGCACGTACACTGGCGAAGTTACTCGTGTTTCTGTAGAAGTTAATGGAACAGAACTGCAAACGATTCCTGTTGCAGCTGACAATACGTATAAATATTATCTTAAAGGAAAAGTAACAAGCTTGACTGACGAGGTAAAAGTATATGGGAAAGACGACTTAGGAAATATATTGTCGGAAGATGATGTTCAGTTAACAGAATAAAAATTAAATGTAAGTAATGTATTCGAACGTCTGAGTAAAAAAAGGCGTTCGAATACAATTGCTTATAAAAGATGCTTTGATTAGTAAAGCAAGGAGCGATTTTTAAATGAAGAAGGGTTTGAGAGGAACGTTAGTGCTTTTGGCAATTGCTACCGTAATAATTTCGGCGGCTTGTAGCAATGATTCGACTAAAGAAAAAAAGACATCAGAAAATAAAAATTATGTTTCAAAAACAGTGAACAATATGAACATGAAAATTAATTCGATCGATACGACAGAAAACGCTAAAGGCAATCAAAATATGGTGGAAATCAATATGCTTATTACGAATAAAGATTCTGGGGAAGTGAGCATTGGCGCTGGGGATTTTGAAATTAGAACAGACGATAAGACGTATACCGTATATCCAAAAGGCAATAATTTTGGGGATGTCATTGCTCAAGGGAAAAAATTGACCGGTAGCGCCTTCTTTGAGTTGCCGAAATCGGTTAAAAAAGCTGAACTTGTTTATGTTCAAAATAAAAAAGAAGCGGCAAATTGGGATATTGAAATTCCAAGCGCCAAATAATATGGAGGCGAGCTTGTGGAAATAACAGTTTTAGGATTAGGCTACATTGGATTGCCAACTGCAATTATGTTTGCCAACCATAATCAAAAAGTTTTAGGCATTGATGTTAATCCGAAAGTGGTTAATATGTTACAAAAAGGGCAGGTGCATATTGAGGAGCCAGGGTTACAAGGAGCACTTAATCAAGCGATGGAACAGGGGAATTTTCGTGTCGGGACGTGCGCGGAAGCATCAGATGTTTTTATTATCGCTGTGCCTACCCCAAATAACGATGATTTGCTAAAATCATGCAATTTAGACTACGTTTTATCCGCGGTGGAGATGACTTTACCTTGTTTGAAAAAAGGAAATACGGTGATTGTCGAATCAACTATTGCGCCGCGCACGATGGAAGACCATGTCAAACCTGTGATTGAAAATGCGGGATTTACAGTCGGGGAAGATATTTTTCTTGTCCATTGTCCAGAACGTGTACTTCCAGGGCAGGTGATTCATGAGCTGGTGTATAACAATCGCATTATTGGCGGTATGACAGAAGACTGTACATCTAAAGGAAAGGAAATTTATAGTGTTTTTGTAAAAGGAGAATTGCTTGAGACGAGTGCATCCGCTGCGGAAATGTCTAAATTGATGGAAAACACATATCGTGATGTTAATATTGCGCTTGCAAATGAACTCGTTAAAGTGTGTGACCATATTAATATTGATGCGCTTGAAGTCATTAAGCTTGCGAATAAACATCCACGTGTGAATTTGCACTCCCCAGGACCTGGTGTTGGCGGCCATTGTTTAGCAGTTGACCCGTACTTTATTGCGGCGGAAGCGCCAGATGAATCGCTACTCATTCAAACTGCAAGAGGAATCAATACTTCTATGCCAGAATTTGTAATTGAAAAAGTAAAGCTTGCTTTGGAAGGCAAAATAAATCCTAAAATTACTGTGATGGGTCTTACGTATAAAGGTGATATTGATGATATTCGTGAGAGTCCAGCAGTCGAAATTTATAAAAAACTAGTGGCTAGTTCAGGCTACCGCGTTACCGCGTATGAACCGCATATTGAAGCGGATTTTATTGAGCCGAGTTTGGATGTGGCATTAGAAGACGCAGACTTGGTGCTAGTTTTAGCTGATCATAGTACATTTAAGAACTTAGGGGATGCAGATTTTTCCAAAACGAATCAAGCGATTGTCATGGATACTAAAAATATTTTAGAGCTTTATAAAAATGAAAAGAACTATTTTAATTTAGGAAATCTTTTTGAATTAAAAAATCATTTGGCGAGGGTCTAAAAACTTTAGGGGAAAAAGCTTATTATGAAAAAAATATTGGTCATTACCCAAAATTTCCCTCCAGAAATCGGAAGTGCGGCTAATCGAATGAGAGGGATTTGTCATTATTTAAATGATGTAGCGAACGTAACGGTTTGGACAACTGAACCACATTACCCACAAAAAGAACTCTACAAGCAAAAAGATTTTTGGCAAGACGCCCCAAAAGGTTTGAAAATCGAACGTATTCAAACGAAGAGCAAGAGGTTCGAAAAAAACTTTTTCCGTCGGTTGTTGCTTTATGTGGAAGTTCTATTTCGTTTTTACAAAATGATTTTAGCTGAAAAAAACACGTATGATGCGGTTTTTGTCACGTCTCCCCCGCTTTCGATACCGCTGATTGGGCTTTTGGCCAAACGAAAATTTAAGGCGAAATTTGTCGTTGATATTCGCGATTTATGGCCAGAAACTTTAAGTGCTTTAAAAGGAATTTCCCCAAAAATTATACGTTATTTAAATTACCGAGTGGAGAGGCTTATTTACTGGAAAGCCGATAAGTTAATTGTGAACAGCGAAGGGTTTACGGAATACATTCAAAAAATTATTAAAGACAAGGAAAAAATCCATTTTCTTCCAAACGGACTTACAAGCTCTGAACTTGCGCTAGTTCCCACTTTTTCAAGGCTAGAAAAGATAACAGTTGTTTACACTGGAAATATGGGGATTGCTCAAGATATAGAGAGTTTGTTTCGCTTAGCGGAGGACTTTCAAGAAAATAGGAACGTGCGCTTTTTGTTAATTGGTTATGGAAAGCATTACACAGAAATTCGGCAAAAAGTTTTAGATAAAGGCTTGGAAAATATTGTGATTAAACCGCCAGAGTCAAGGCGTAAAGTGTGGGAAAGGTTGCAAAATGCAGATATTGCTTATATTGGATTAAAGGAACATCCGATTTTTGAAACCGTCATACCGGGTAAGCTGATTGACTATATGGGTGCATCTTTGCCAATTATTGGCATTACATCTGGATATTCGAAAAAAATTATTGAAAAAGCAGAAGCGGGACTTGTTTTTAACAAAAATGATTATGCGAATATGAAAAATAACCTCACACAGCTTATTGAAGATGCGCATCTGCGCCAATATTACGGGCGAAATGGCAATGAATACGCACAACAAAATTTCAATTGGCAAGTAAATAAAAATTTATTGTATAAAATAATTTTTGAGGATTAGCGATGAAAAAAAGAGTGACGATGTTTGTTTGGAATGAATTTACAAATGATGCAAGAGTACTAAGAGAATGTACCGCGCTACAAGACGCCGGCTATTTCGTTTGCCTGATCGCCTTAAAAGGAAGCCAGCCAGCAATTGAAAAGCACTCAGAAAATTTCTGCATTCGGCGCATAAAATACGAACTGACATTTTTGCATAAAATTTGGATATATTTAGCTACGTTATGCATCGCGTATGTAGCCCCACCAATTGGGATTTTATTGTTGTTATTTTGTGTCCTCTTATTTGAAACAAAAGCTCGATTTTTAGTGCGGAAACTGGTTTTGATACTAAAAATGACAGTTTTAGGTTTCGCGCTTCAAACGGATATTTATCATGCCAATGATTTGAATACACTATTTCAAGGCGTTTTTTGTGCGAAAGTTAAGCGGAAGAAACTCATTTTTGATTCGCATGAAGTAAATACAAGTCGTTCTGGCTACGATTCTAAAATTTATCACATCATCGAAAAATGGTTGATACACTTCCCAGACTGTGTAATTCATGAAAATGAGACGCGGGCAAAATATATTCGACGCATTTACGGATTTACACCAGAAGTGATTTATAATTACCCTTTTTTTGAAGAAAATCGAGACAAAGTGGCGCTTCATGAGCGGCTTCAAATACCAGAAAACGAACCGCTACTGCTTTATCAAGGTGGTTTGCAAATTGGACGTGGCTTAGAAAATTTATTAGCGGCTGCCCCGTACATCGAACGTGGAACAATCGTTTTTATTGGCGACGGGAAGCTGAAATATAAACTAATGGAGATTACAAAGCAACAAGGTTTAACAAATCGGGTGAAATTTTTAGACAAAGTGCCCGTACAAGAGCTACCAAGTTATACGCGAAATGCGTATGTAGGCTTTCAACTGTTAAATAATACTTGCTTTAATCACTTTTCAGCGGCTTCCAATAAGCTTTTTGAATATATGATGGCTGGGGTTCCAGTTATTGCATGTTCGTTTCCAGAAATGAAAAAAGTTATTAGGCGAGAAAAAATAGGTATTCTTGTCGATTCTAAAAATCCAGTTTCTATTGCAGCAGCTGTCAATGATGTACTGAGAAATCCGAATTTGCAGCATGAGATGAGCGAAAATGCATTAGCGGCTAGGAAGCGTTACAACTGGGACAATGAAAAAGTAAAATTTTTGGCGCTTTATCAGAAAATATGTGAGGGTGAGGGAGAAGATGGGCAAAAAGAGCGAAATAAATGAGTCGTTAACTGGACTAGAGCAAGCGACGCATATTCATGAAGAGATTTCGCTTAGGTCAGAAAATCAGCATTTGGTAAATAAAATTCAAGCGAAAAACGAACAACTAAAACGACTTCAAGCAGAAAACCAGCAATTACTAGAAGAATTAGACATGTTCAGAAAGAAAGTCAATCAAGAAATGAATTTTAGTGAAGAATGGAAAGAAAAACAGGCGGAACTAAGCGATTATAAACGCAAAACTTTTGAACTGCTCGAACAGCAAAAAAATGGGATTATAACTTTAAAAACGGAAGTTCAAGCAGTCATTAAGGAACGAGACGACGCGAAATCAGCGCTTTTAAAAAAAGAAAAATTGCTACAAGATTTAACAGTGAAGCATTATAAAATGATGAACACAAAAACAATGAAATGGACTGGGAAATATTGGAATTTACGAAAGAAGATTCAATTGAAAAGCAAATAGAAGATGTGTATCAAGCAATCAATCATTTTCAAACAACAATTATCGGAGATATTCAGCCGAAACTCATTACAGATAAACATTTCCGCGATGCTACAAACTGGTGGTATGTTGAAAAAGAAGGACTTCACGCCTACATGTTTGAAGATGATCTCTGCTTTGCAAACGGCGATGACCGCGCAAATTATACTTCATTTATGGAAAACAATGTAGCTTTTTCAAGGTTTCCAACGCATCTCATTCGAGTTTTACCAGGCGAAACGTTAGCAATTCAAATAGACGCTGAAATTTCACAAGGATTATCAGTAAAGCTGGCAGTCGCTGAATATAACGATACCGAAAAAGAAATCACAACATTAATACCAATCGAGAAGGAGCAGTTTTTGACAGTGGGAAAAAATACGAAATATCTTCGCTTTGCACTCAAAATCACTGGAAAAGGCATTGTTCGGATAAAAAAAGCGGTTGTGGAGAGAGTTTTTGAAAAGAAACAAGAAAAAATAGTTATCACAAACCCAATTGAACAAGCACAAACACTGCATGACATAAAAGTTGCCTGCATTATCGACGAGTTTACAATGTCAAATTTTCAAGAAGAAGTAGAATTAATTACCTTTACACCTGACAACTGGGAAAAAGTGCTTAATGAGCATACGCCGCATTTCTTGTTTGTGGAATCTGCTTGGCACGGTAATGGTGGCGCTTGGGAATATCAAGTCGGAAAATACGCCAATGTAAGTCGTGAAACGCTATTTGATTTACTAAAGTGGTGCCGAAAAAGGGATATTCCAACCATATTTTGGAACAAGGAAGACCCGATTCACTTTGACAAATTTATCGATACCGCGAAACGATTTGATTATATTTATACGACAGACGAGAACAAAATACCGGCATATAAAAAGCAAGCGAAGCATGAGCGAGTTTTTGCGTTACCTTTCGCGGCACAACCGAAAAAGCATAACCCAATCCAACTGGCTACTCCTCGGGAAAACAAAATTTGTTTCGCAGGTTCTTACTACGCAAACCGCCATCCTGAAAGGCGCCAAGTTATGGATGAAATGTTAGCGTTTAGTCAGGAATTTGGATTAGCCATTTATGACCGGAATTTTGACCGACCAGAACCAGAATTTCGTTTTCCAGACAAATTTAGAAAAGATGTTTTAGGCAGTTTGAAATATGAAGAAATTGATAAAGCCTATAAAGGATACCGTTTTATGCTCAATGTAAACAGTGTGACTCATTCGCCGACCATGTTTTCACGCCGCGTGTTTGAAGGTTTGGCATCCGGAACACCAATTTTAAGCAGTTACTCAGAAGGTATTCAGCAGCTTTTTGGAAATATTGTGATGATTTCTGAGGAGCCAAACCAATTGCGCGCCCAGATGCGTGCCGTCACTAAAGACAAACGCGCCTACTACAAAAAATCACTGCAAGGAATTCGCGAAATTTATGAAAAACACACCTATCAACACCGCTTAAACTTTCTTTTGGAAAATATGGGAATTCATTTACCAGTTTTAACAAAATCAGTGTGCGTTATGGCCACAGTCAAATCGGAAGAAGAAATAAAAGCCGTTATAGACACATTTGAAAGGCAAAGTTATCCAAATAAGAAGCTTGCTTTATTTGTTTACAGTGTTGAAGATTTTCCGGATATCAATGCGATTTTAAATCACTATCAAACCGAAATTATATCTTGTTATTTATTCCCTTACATGGAAAATTATACGGATTTTGAAAAATTATTTGCTACGGATTTTATGACCTATTTTGCGCATAATCATTTTTACGGCAGACATTATTTAAAAGATCTCATGCTTGCTTCGCTTTACACGGATGCGGATTTCATTGGGAAAGCTTCATTTTACCGGGCGAATAATAAGCAGCTAGAAATTTATCAGGAAAACGCCGACTATATTTTTGTCCATGAGCTACTTCCATCCCGCACTATTGTGCGCACAAATTACCATTTTCGTAAAAATATG
This sequence comes from Listeria sp. ILCC797, assembly GCF_900186185.1. Taxonomy (NCBI): domain Bacteria; kingdom Bacillati; phylum Bacillota; class Bacilli; order Caryophanales; family Listeriaceae; genus Listeria; species Listeria sp. ILCC797. The sequence continues at coordinate 118,228 of NZ_FYBS01000008.1, read as the reverse complement.
AAAAGTTTACTTGAAAGTTTTATTCAAGATGAGAATTTAGAAAGTTACGCTCGTTTCGGGGCGAAAATGTTTAGCGCGGATTGCTTTAACTTTGTGGAAAAAGGGGCGAATGAGAAAGCGCTGTTGCTTAATCAGGTAGAAATATAGGAGGCTTTAAATGAGTCAGTTACGCATTTTGTTATATGGAGATATTGATTTAAATTTTATGGACGGTTCGGCAGTTTGGTTAACTTCAATGGCGCGCATGCTCGCTTTAAGTCCGAATATAAAGGTAGACTTACTTTTAAAAGCGAAAGAACAAAATTCACATTTAACGAGCGCGCTAAAGAAGACGCAAAACATTTATTTGATTCAACCTTTTAAAAATAAGAGTCTGCCGACAACGAATTCGCGGCTTTCAACCAGGGAAGCCGTTCAAATTATGAAGCAACTTCATAAGGAAAACCAGTATGATTTAGTCATTGTTCGAGGTTTCAATTTGGTGCGCGAAATTATGGAGCATGATGTCTTCCAATCGATTACCGTGCCTTATCTCACCGATTTTAAACATGATGAACGGTCTACTAAAGAAGAACGCGCGGACTTGTTGCGAGTCTACGAGCATTTTGATTTTCTTTTTTTACAGACGAAAGAAACGAAGGAGGCTTTCAAAAGGCTAATTCAAGTTGATGGGAACAAAATTCAGCTTTTATATCCGATGATTCCTGATTTTGAAACGATTCCTAGTTTTGAGAACAAACATTTTAGGCTTATTTACAGTGGTAAGTTTCATGAGGATTGGCATACGGAAGAAATTATTTCGGTGACAAAAAAATTAGCTGAGCGAGATAAACGAATTCATACACAAGTTGTAGGCGATAAATTTCAAGACCGTCTTAGAGAGCGGGAAAACCAACTTAGAATAAAAAAAGATTTGCAAGAGGTGCCGGCAATCGACTGGGTTGGTGCCGTTTCTAGGGAAGAGTGTCAACGCCTAATCGGAGAAGCGGACATTGGCATCGCTTGGAGAAGTGCCGCGCTTGATAATGATGATAGCGTAGAGTTATCGAGCAAGTTGCTTGAATACGGGCGACTCGGAAAGCCAGCACTAGTGAGGCGCACTAAAATGCACGAAGATTTGCTCGGACGTGATTACCCACTTTTTGTTGAAACGGAAGTGGACGTCATTGAAAAAACCAGAGCTGCTTTACGTGACGAAGCACTTTACGCGAAAGCTGCTGCGCAAATTTATAATGCGAGCAAGGCGTTCACCTTTAAAGCAGCCTACAACCGCTTGCGCAGCTTCATTTGGTCATTCAAAAAGGCGCCCACAAAAATAGTGTTCGCAGGCCATGACTTGAAATTTGCTACAATGTTCATCGATTCTTTTAAAGAGAACCCTGCTTTTGAAGTAAAACTAGATGTATTTTCTTCGCATGAAAAGCATGATGAAAAACATAGCCAAGCATGCCTTGAATGGGCCGATATTGTTTTTTGTGAGTGGGGACTAGGAAACCTCGTCTGGTATGCCGAACATAAAAAAGAACATCAGACGCTAATTGCCCGCCTTCATTTCCAAGAAAAAGATTTGAAGTTTCTCCATCTTGTTGACAGTTCAAAAGTGGACCAATTTATCGTCATCACACCTTATATGCTTGAAGAATTTCATGCGATTTTTCAAATTCCACGCCATAAAATGAGCTACATTGATAATTTAATTGATGCTGACAAACTAGATTTACCTAAACAGCCGAATAGTAAATTTCAGCTCGGTATATGCGGGATTTTACCAGCGCGAAAAAGGGTGGACTTGGCGATTGACCTTTTTGAAGCGCTATGGCAAACAGATAAGCGCTATAAATTATTTATTAAAAGCAAGCGGCCTGACGAAGTGCCATGGCTGATGGCGCGCGAGAAAGAGCGGGAATACTATACCTCGGTGCTAAACCGAATTGAGCAAGCTACGTGGCGTGAAAATGTCATTTTTGATCCGCACGGAAATGATATCCCAGAATGGCTTCAGAAAATTGGCTATTTGCTTTCGCCAAGTGATTATGAAGGCTCACACGTTTCAGTTTCTGAGGCGATGGCAAGTGGCGCTATACCTGTGATTCGTAATTGGAAGGGCGCTGACACGGTTTACCCAAGCCGTTATATTGTTTCGTCTAAAGCGGAAGCAGTGGCGGCTGTTCAAAAAGGAGAATGGCAAGCTACTGATGTAGAAAAAAGAAAGCAATTCGCACGACAAAAATTTGATTGTAAAGCAATTATTCAACAAATCGAAACACTATGTATAGAAATGGTTCAAAAACCGATTTAAGGAGACAAATATGAAAAAAAGGATGAGGAAAAAAGTGGAAAAGCAAGCTGACTTCATACAAAAAGTAGAAGTGTTCTTAATTGGCAACAGTTTACAAACAAAATGCCATATAAAAACGAAAGAGCAACATCCCCCTTATAAATTTGCTTTTTATGTGTACAAAAAAGGTCGTTTAGAAGCCGTCGCTAAGTCGCAGTATACGAAATTTGATACAAATCAAGTTCAGTTAACCGAGGGCGGCGAATATTTTGTCAAAGTGTTTGTTAAGAACGATGAAACGAATGAAGTTACAACAAAAATAAGCCAACCAGTTCAAAAAACACTAATTGTAGATATTTAAAAGGGGCGCTTAAAATGCTACACGGAAAACACTTTCAAAATGGGAGCGATACACTTGTGATTGTCTTTCAAAACGCAGGGAAGCCATTAAATGATGCTATTCCAGCGATTTTTAATCAAGAAATAAACCAGAAACAAGTTGCGCTCATGCATGAACGTTACACGTGGATTAAATTTGCTGAACGTGTGAAGGCGGCGGATTATTTGTTCATAAAAGACCACTTTTCGAGTGTATACGGCTGGTATTTAATTGATTCTGGTAAATTTATTCACGAAAAGCTAAACGTGGAACTTACTAAATTTATCCAAAAATATCGTTATAAAAGAGTAATTGCGTTTGGTTCGAGTAAAGGCGGGACTGGTGCGCTGCTCTATGGCTTATTGAATCCACTGGTCACGGATGTTTTTTCGCTCGTGCCCCAAATCCACGTGGCGGACTATATTAATATTCTTTGCCCGACAGAGAAAAGCCTATTTTTTGCGGATAATACGATTTTTGAGGAGCAAGTCAACGAGGTATTTTATTCAGCGCCACTTTATGCCGAAATTTCACCAACAACGCTTTATTTTTATACGGGGCTAGAAGATATTCAGTTTTCCGCACTTTTAACTTATCGCCATTTTTTACAAGAAAAAGGCATTAAGAGCCAACTTTTTTTAAATAGGAGTAACGAACGGCATACACGGCTTGTTAATCAATATACCCCGTTTATTTTTGGTGTTTTAGAAGATATGATTTACCGTGAGACGAAAAGAACAAGTGAGCATGCTGTTCAAATTGGAGTGGACAGCTACATTTTGAAGGCGGATTAGAAAGGTGGGTGCTTGAAAATTGGAAATTAAGATGAGCGAACTGAAGTATGAGCAGGACGAGCTGCGATTGACATTCAAAATGAAGAAGCGAGAATTAGGAAAAAATTATGAGTATGCCTATTACATTTATCAAGACGGCCAAGTCATTGAACGGATTTGGTACGCGGATTTTGAGCAACAAGAGCAGCTCACATTTAAACCGATATATAGCGGCGGCTATCAAGTTCGTTTATTTATTCGGGAAAACGAGACGGTTATTTTTAATCAATTATCGAACATTTTATGGATTGATACGCTGCATAAGAAGCAAATTGAAACCACGCTAGCGGCGGAAAAAGTGTTCTTTAGCGACCACCCTGTTAAATATCTTTTTCAAGCTGGCAATAATGATGCGCACTACTTAGTACTTTCTTTTTCAGGACTCTATTCCACCGAGTTTCAAGGCGGGCCGCCCGTCTATAATCACATGCGCACACTTAAACCAGTCGCAGCACATAAATTATTTATTTTAGATTCCTATCAAAATCAATTTTGCTATTATGTCGGTTTTGGCGGCGAACAACAATTTGAACGGAGCGTCATAGCGCTCATTATGATGGTTGCTAACAAGTACGGCATACCGGCTGAAAATATTATTGCGACAGGCTCAAGTAAAGGCGGCGCCGCAGCGCTTTATTATAGCTTCAAATACCATTTCGGCAAGGCGATAATTGGTGCCCCGCAAGTCTATATCGCGAAATATTTGGAGCAGCGTGCGACTTCTGCATCTATGCAGGAACGGTTTAACCGTTTCCTCGGGCAAGACCCATTTTTTGGCAAACGTTTTTGGAATGGGCTAATTTTAAATCAAGCGCTTAAACAGCAATCGTTTCCCGAACTTCACTTCCATGTAGGAAAAGGCGATTTTCATTACTCCAAACACCTTCAGCCACTACTTAAACGGCTAGATGAGAAATCGGTTCCGTATAAGCTCGACCTCGGAGAGTACGAGAAACACAGCGATACCGGCATTTATTTCACGCCATTTTTGCTCAGGAAAGTTCAGGAAATCGTCATGAGGGAAGAGGAAAAACATTGAAATCTTTATTATCCTGGGGAAAAATTCAAGTTTCAAATTTAGACAAAGTCATTCTGATTGCCCGCTTTGACCAGAAAGCGACCCACCAAAATCACGTTTTCGGACTTCTTTGGGAATTTTTAAGTCCAGCCATTCAAATTATTATCTACTACCTAGTTTTTGGGATTCGTTTAAATGGTCAAACCGTCATACATTCAGATATTCCTTATATTTATTGGATGCTGACGGGGCTTATTCCGTGGTTTTACATAAGCTCAAGTATTGTTTCTGGTGCAGGATCGATTACACGAAATTTAAATTTAATTGCTAAAACGCATTTTCCGGTCGAAATTTTGCCAACAATTGCAGTTGTAAAAGGTTTAAATGGCTTTTTTGTCATGCAAAGTCTGTTTTTAGTTTTATTCATTAGCCAAGGTTTCTTGCCAACGCTTGAATGGCTCCAGCTCATTTATTATTTTCCTTGCATGTTGTTGTTTTTACTTGCGCTTTCCGTATTAACATCAGCAGTTACGGTCATTTTTCGCGATTTACAACTTTTTATTACGTCTGCTATGCGCTTATTATTTTTCATTTCAGGAGCAGTGGTCAATGTAGCCGCGCACCCAGACTCACTTTTTACCAAAATATTAACGTTGAATCCATTTGTTTACATTATCGAAGGTTTTCGCGATGCACTTCTTTCAAGAGGCTGGTTTTTTGATGAGCCTTTTCGGGCGGTGTACTTTTTTTCATTCGTACTCATTATTCTGCTGACGGGAATTTATATCACAAACAAATACCGAGCCAATTTTGTCGAGTACATGTAACAGAAGGAGGACGCCATGCGCAAGAGAAGAAAAACAAGAACTAAACGCTATCACTACCACTTTCCGCCAGATATTGCGGTTCAAGTTGACAATGTCTCCAAGCTATTTTCGTTAGACCAAAAAAAATGGTACCACTTCTCACTCCCGTTTTCCAAAAAAGAGGAAGTTTCCTATTTTCAAGCTTTAGAAAAAATCTCTTTTGAAATTAAAAAGGGAGAGTGCATAGGGCTAATTGGATTAAATGGATCTGGGAAATCAACATTAGCGAGCCTTATAGCCGGCCATTTAGCGCCAACAAATGGAACCATCAGACGAAACGGGGCTGTTTCCCTTTTAGCCATCAATTCTGGACTAAAACCCAATTTAACTGGCATTGAAAACATTCAATTAAAGTTGCTTTTGATGGATTTTAAGCAAGCTGAAATTAAAAAACGAATGCGGCAAATTACCGAGTTTGCCGAGCTGCACGATTTTATTCACCGTCCGTTAAAACAATATTCAAGTGGCATGCGTGCCAAACTAGGTTTCGCTATCGCCATTCAAACGAATCCTGAAATACTAATCATTGATGAGGCGCTCTCAGTTGGAGACCAAACGTTTTACCAAAAGTGTCTTAAAGAAATTGACCGCTTTAAAGAGGACGGTAAAACCATTTTTTTCGTGAGCCATGCAATCAGTCAAGTAAAGGAAATTTCGGACCGAGTGGCGTGGCTCCATTATGGTCAATTGAAAATGTTTGGAGAAAGCGAAGAAACCTGTTTAGAATACAGCAAATTTATTCATCATTTCAATAAAAAAACGCAATCTGAACGTCAAAAAGAGCAGCAAACAATGATGGCAGAGCAAAAGCGGAATATGAAACGGAAAAATGATGTTCAAGCGAATACTAAAATCTGGCACCGCATTGCAACTTTCACCATACTATTTATCATCTTAATTGGAAGTGCATGGAAAATTGTAACGGGATAAATGCCAATCTGCTTTTAAGTGAGTTTATTATAAGTTAAAGCGATAGAACCAAACTGGTTTTATCGCTTTTTTTAGCTCTTAAAGAAGCAAATAGAAAATTGGGGATAAGGGGACAAAAAATGTGAAAGTTTTCATAAAATCTTTACAGTATTTTAGTGGGATTTTTTCTACAATTGTAGAGGTAATGGAAAGGAGGGGGAAAAATGGCGAGTATTTGGGAATGGCTTACTAGCACGAAGCTTTTTGAAAATGGAGAGCTTAACTGGTCTGTACTTAAGGAATTATTCAATTTTCTTTTTTAAAGGAATTGAAACTTTGTTAAAGGAGGTGTAAGGACATGCAATTTTTTCTAGATCTTATTAAAGCTATTCAACAATTTAAAGTGGATGTTTTAAATTATATTGATAGTTTGTTCCAATAGTACAAAACAAGTACAATGTCAAGCGTTTTTTTTGGTTTTTGTATCTGTAAAACGTAAAATTGTTCACTTTCCTTCTACAGATTTACAGTACACAACAGTATAGAATGTTAATGTACAGGAGGTGAGCACGTATGCTTTGGTTACAAATGTTACAAGAAGTTTTAGCATATTTGAAAAAATTTGCTGATATGAATGCATAATTAAAAAAAAGGAAAAATTTTAAGGAGGTGAAAAAACATGGGATTCATTCAAGGATTTGTTGCTTGGGTTGGTTTAGCCGTTATGGGCATTAAATATGCTGTCGAAGGCATCTGGAATATTTTAGTATAATTTTAGCGGAGAGATAAGTGCAAATTGTGTACTTATCTCTTTCATTAATCAAAAGGGAGAAATGATATGTTATCGTTTTTTATTGCTTGGCTTGGTCTAGGAGTTGCAGGAATTAAAGAAACTCTAATTGCGTTAATCAACATTTTACTATAATTCTTACTAGAAATTGCACTTTTAAATATTAAACTCGAAGAAACTGTATACAAATTAATTTGTATACAGTTCTTTATCAGGGAGGAAAAATGAAGAGTCAAGAAAGTCATTACAGCTGGAAAAAATTTGGAAGTTTAATTTCACAAAAGACGGTTTCTAAGCCGCTGTTCGCTACTGCGATTGTTTTCTCTGTAATCTCAACAATTGTTTCGCTATTTGTACCACTTTTTGCTAAAAATTTTATTGATGGTTTCATGGGTAAAGATTTCGATTATAATATTGTTTTTTACTTACTTATTTTATTTGCTGTACAAGTAGTTTTAAGTGGTTTTGCGATTTATATGCTAAATTTAATCGGCTTGAAATTAGTTCTTGCGATACGAGATAAATTATGGAACAAAATTCTTTATTTACCCATTCGTTTTTTTGATAATACAAACTCTGGTGAATTTGTTAGTCGAATGATTAACGATACAGGGCTAATTAAGTCGCTTGTGTCCGACCAGTTTCCACAAATTATTAACGGCACAATTACGTTAGCCGGTACAATAACAATCTTACTTGTTATGGATGCAAAATTAACAGTTATTTTATTTATTGCTATCCCAGTTCTCATTTTGTTTGTAGCACCTTTAGGGAAGAAACTATTCGTTATTTCAAAAGGATTGCAAAAAGAGACGGCAGCATTCAGTTCGAAAATTTCGCAGGTTGTGGGCAATGTTCGTCTAGTGAAAGCAACGACTTCTGAAAATTTGGAAGTTAAAAATGGACATAATGACCTTATGAAACTATTTCATTTTGGGAATCGAGAAGCCAAAATTAATGCGATTATTAGTCCGATAACCGTGTTTGTCGTTATGGGAATTTTAATCGGTATTATTATTTATGGTGGTATTCGTGTCAATGCTGGAACACTAACGATTGGGACATTGATCGCCTTTTTAATATATGTTTTTCAACTTTTATCTCCAATTACTTCATTCGTGACATTTTTCTCTCAACTTCAAAAAGCAAAAGGGGCTACGGAGCGAATTTATGAGATTTTAAATGAAACGTCGGAAAACTTGACGATAGGAGACAGTGTTTCATTTTCTAATAAAAGCATCTCAGCTAAAAATTTATCATTCTCTTATGACGATGAAAATAAAGTGATTGACGATGTTTCTTTTGAAAGTAACCCGGGCGAAATGATTGCATTTGTTGGCCCAAGTGGCGCTGGTAAATCGACTATTTTTTCACTGCTTGAACGATTTTATCATCCGACTGAAGGCAATATTTTTATAGGTGAACATTCAATGAAGCACATTTCATTAGAATCTTGGCGTTCACAGTTTAGCTATGTTTTACAAGATAACTTATTGCTATCTGGTACGATTCGGGAAAATTTAGTTTATGGCTTAAAACATCAAGTAACAGATGGAGATTTGTGGCAGGCGCTTGAACTTGCTTACGCAGACAGTTTTGTTGATGCGTTGCCTAAAAAATTAGATGCTGAGGTCGGCGAAAATGGCGTGAAACTTTCAGGCGGGCAAAAGCAACGTATTACAATTGCAAGGGCATTTTTAAGTAAAGCACAAATTTTACTTTTAGATGAAGCTACCGCTAGCCTAGATGTGAGGACGGAGCAATATGTACAGAAATCATTACTGCAATTAATGAAGCGCAAAACGATTTTTGTTATTGCCCATCGCATTGATACAATTAAGCATTCCAATAAAATTATTTTTGTAGATAAAGGACGGGTAACTGGGCAGGGCACGCATGATGAGCTGATTAAAAGTCATGAGTTGTATGCTTCTTTTATTCAAACGCGCTTTATCAATGACGAAATAGATGAGGAGAAGGCATGAAAAAGAAATTATTTTGGACGCTTGGAATTATTGTTGTAATTATTATCGTCGTACTGGTAATAGGTGTTTATTTAAGCGGCAATAATTCAACCGATTTAGCCAAAAACAGTGATGTAACAACGAAAGTGAAAGAAAGTACGGTAGAAGTGAACGCAAACGGAACGGGTACGATTGTGCCGAAAAACGAACAATATCCGGATTATAACGATTTAGAGTTGAACCTGCAAATTGATGAGATGGATATTCCGCAAGTGAAAAAAGGACAAGAGGTGGAGATTGATGTTACGGCTTTTCCTGACGAAACTTATAACGGAACGGTCGAATCGATTTCTGAAAAAGGAAATGTAGAAAATAATGTGGCTGTGTTTACGGTGATGGTTACCTTGAAAGATACTACTAAGTTAAAGGCGGGGATGACGGTGTCGGGCTCGATTCTCGTGAACAAAAAAGAAAATGTGCTAAATATCCCGATTGAAGCGGTGCAAAAAAACAGTGCCGGAAAATATTATGTGTTAGTGCCGAAAAAAAATAAAGAAAACCAAACGAAAAAAGTGAAGCAAGTTATCGAAACTGGTATCCGTAATGATAATATCATTGAAGTTAGGAAAGGCTTGCAAAAAGGCGAAGAAATATTATTACCTTCAACGTCTTCAAATTCTGAGTAAGCAGAGGGGAGAAATTGTTGTGTTAATTGATTTAAAACATATTTCTAAGTCCTATCAAATGGGAAATGAAACTTTGCAAGTGTTAGATGATATTACTTTTAGTGTAAAAAGTGGTGAATTTTTGACGATCACGGGGCAATCGGGTTCCGGAAAGTCGACACTCCTTAATATTATCGGCTGTCTAGATTTACCGGATAGTGGTGATTATTATTTGTCAGGTGAAAAACTTTTAGGTATGTCTGATAACAAATTGGCGGCAGTACGAAATAAGCAACTCGGCTTTATTTTCCAGCAATTTAATTTGCTTACGAATTTATCTGTTTTGGAAAATGTCGAGCTTCCTTTAATTTACCGGGGAATTGGGCGTTCTGAACGGATAGAAAGAGCGAAGCATTATATTTCGCAAGTTGGCCTGGCAGATAAATTTCATCATTTGCCTAATCAATTGTCTGGCGGACAACAACAGCGGGTGGCGATTGCACGAGCTCTAGTAGGTTCACCAGCAATTTTACTTGCCGACGAGCCCACTGGTTCCTTAGACTCTAAAAACGGTTGGGAAGTATTAAAGATGCTACAAACAATTAATCAAGAAGGTCGGACAATTATTATGATTACCCATGATAAAGAAATTGCAGATGAAGGTACAAGAACTTTAAAAATGCAGGACGGCAAGCTCATACAGGAGGTAGACGTATGCTGATTTTTCAAAGCTTGCAGATGGCTTTAAAACAAATTTTTGCTAGAAAGATGCGTTCTTTTCTGACGATGTTAGGAATAATTATTGGCGTAGCTTCTATTATTTTACTTGTTTCTCTTGGGAAAAGTGTTAGTTACGGAGTGAATCAGCAACTAGGTGATTTAGGTTCGAACTTAATTACGGTTTATAATAACTCCACAAGTAAAACTAACCAACTTGATTTAGAAGATGTTTCATCGTATGAGCAAATTGATGGTGTTTCGCATATTTCACCTGAAATTGATGGCAGTGCTAATGTATTAACTGATCAGGGGGGGGAAGTATTTAGTGTTGTCGGGACAAACGAACAATTTCAGCAAGTTCATAGCGTTAAGCTCGCTGAAGGAAGATTCCTGTCTGCGGTAGATATAGATAATAGCCAAAAAATCGCAGTAATTGGTCATGATATTGCCTCTGAAATATTTGGATTCGCTAACCCAATTAATCAAACGATAAAAATAAATGGTTTTAATTATCGTGTAGTGGGCGTTACTGAGAAAAGTGGTGAATCTTTGCTAGGTTCAACTGACAAAAAGATTATTATTCCTATTTCATCGGCGGAACGGCTTCTTAAAACACAAACGATAAATACGATTTATTTACAAGCGAATTCGCCTGAAAAAGTTAATTTTGTCATTAGCATTTTAAAAAGTCGTTTAGCACTAAAATTTAAAGATGAAACTAAAAATAGTGATAGTCCTGTTTTCCAAATTGTGAATCAAAAAGAAATTTTAGATACGTTTAACACGATAAATACGCTACTTACTAATACGCTAGGTGCTATTGCTGCCATTTCACTTATTGTAGGTGGCATTGGGATTATGAATATTATGCTCGTTTCTGTCCAAGAGCGGACGAAGGAAATTGGGATTCGCAAGGCATTAGGTGCAAAGCGCAGTACAATTTTGAGTCAATTTTTGATTGAGTCTGCTGTGATTAGCGTGACAGGTGGACTTATTGGGATTCTGATTGGAATTTCTGGCGCACTATTATTTGGTGCTGTTGCAGAGGTGCCGTCTGGAATTAGTATGGGCGTCATTAGTTTTGCCTTTATTTTTGCGCTTGTTATAGGTGTTGTTTTCGGTATTTCGCCAGCAAATAAAGCTGCTAAATGTAAACCTGTTGAAGCGTTAGCATCTATGTGAATTTGGACAACTATAGAAAAATAAAACTCATGTTTAAAACAAATAAAGAAGCTGTAGTAATCAATTGTGAATATTTATTAATAAAAATGTGAATAAACGTAAAATTTTTGTGTTTTTTACTCCGAAAATTAAGGTTAAGGTCACTAAATTATTCGATATGATTATTTGCAGGGAGGGATATTCTTTGTAACGAGGAGTGACTTGAGATGAAATTTTTTGAACTACAAGATTTATTGGAAGAAGATAATGTAATTATTGACTATATTTTAAATAAGTGCCCCCACACGATAAGATACATAAAAAAATATCAGCGCATTAAGTTTAAAGAAAATAAAATGTACATTCAGAAATCTGGTTATTTTCAAATCAATTATATAGATAATAAAGAGATGAAGAAAATTTCCTTTAAAAATGCTGTTTGGGTGGGACATTTTTATAATGCAAAAGAAAATTTTATTGTTGAGGCGTTAACGGAAGCTACTTTAATTGTTTTAGATATAGATGAAGTTTTTGACATGTTGGATCAAGATAATTTATTGTCACATCTATTTTTCCTCCTACTGGAGCAATTTAGAGCAGAAATTGATATGTTTGAAGTTCAATTTCAACTTCGCCCAAAAGAAAGGGTGGCACGATTTATTAAAATGGTGAGTGATAAGATGGAGTGGACGGCAGACCATACGAAAGAGCTACCAAGGTTCTTTTCTATGGACTTTATTGCTTCATGTTGTGGCTGTTCAAGAAAAATCGTATCGAAAGCGTTGAATGAGCTTGCAGAAGAAGGGGCAATTAATATCTCAAGTAAACCATGGGTAGTGTTAAATGTGGAAAAATTAGAAAAATATTCCAACGATGACTTGCCGCTTGTGACCTCTTCAGAGTAATCTTCAGACGTAAGGAAGCTATTAATAAGGAGGCAGATATGACGAAAAATTTGCGAAATGTAATGAGCATACTTCTTTTAGTAAGTGTGACCATAATAACAGGTTGCGGGGAGCAAGCTACTTCTAATAAACCGGTCAAAGATGAGGAGCAGAGGCAGACGATGAAAAAAGAAAATGTAACAGAAAATAATTCTGAAGAGCAAAGTGCTGAAAAAGTAGAACAAATCAAGCAAATGCTAAAAGAGGGTCTACGTGATGGCGCTGATGTTAGTTATCAAGATAAACAATTTACTGTGATGATGACAAATGATAAATTAAAAGAATCGCTCAATAAAATTAAAGAAAATCCAGCAGATAAAAAATGGAAAAAGTTAATTAAAGCGTTTGAATTATTATCAAAACAAATTGAAACTAATTTAGCAAAAGGCTACACGATAAGATTGGCTGATCCAGAAGATATAAATAAAACAATGTTAACAATACTTGATGGGAAAGTGACATACGATTTTTCAAAAGAATAAGCTAGTTCAGGCTGATGACAAACGGTAAGCTTTGAAGTTCTTGCCACTGGTGCGGCAATTCCAAAGAATCTCACTATTTGTCAGCAGCCTGATTTTCTGTGAATATAGAGTTTTCCTTCCAGCTAAACTAAGCCGAGACTAGTTTAGCTTTTTTGTTTCTGAGCTAGGCGTAATTTTATTTTTTGACCGCCTGTTATAAACGAAAGGCATTCATGATAGCGTTCATCGATTTGGCCGATTACATTGATTTTTTCGTTTGCAGGTAAATCAAATTTGGCAATATCAATTTCACCAGCGTAACGGCCGTAGTTTTGATTATCCATTGTGATGGCGCCACGTTTTCTTGGGGAAGTATTCTTCGGTGCGGGGGCTAAATTGCTAAGGGAGATGCGGCTTTCTTCAAGGCGGATTAAATCGCGGGCCTCGTCCATTCGGTTTTGGTCGCCGCGCTCTAAATGCGCACGAATTTCGGCAGAGACTTCGTCAGCTAGGATGCCAAGGAGGGACACTGTTTGGTGCTTTGAAAGCTCACGCCAAAATTCAAGATGGGTCGAATCAAGCGCGGGGTCGCCCACGTAAACATCATCGATTCCAAGGGAGAATAGTTCGAGTGTCGCCGCATATGGGGGCTTGTAGCGGTGCTTTTCAAGCGTCGGCAAGCCTTCGAAAAGCGGGTGGCGTTTCGCCGCGTCACCGGGTACAAAAGCGGAAATCCTCATCCCATTTTTCTTCAAAAACGTATTTTTCTCTTGAAAAAAAGCATCGCTAAGACCAGTTTCAGGCTTCGGGTAATAGTTGTGGAATGCTTCGATTTGTTTCATGTTGGCACCTTGTGCGTTTAGTTTGTCCAAAAGATCTTGGTCAATCGTGCTGGCATTTAAGTAAATGGCAATTTTGTGTGACATGGTGGCTACGGGGTGTGCGCCGATTCCGTAATCAATCCGCAAACCAGTGACGCCAAAGTCGCGAATTTGTTCGGCGGTTTCAAATTGCAGCCCAATTTTATGTAAAGCGTTTTCAGAAATGTCTAAAATGAGCTTCATTTGGTGTGCACTTGCGAGTTTCCCAAGTTCGGCCAGGCGTTCTCGGTAATCAATGTTGCTTTCCTCAGGGATATGTAGTGAGCTAAAAATTGTCGAAAAGCCGTTTGTGTGTGCTTGTGTAACAAATTCTGATATATTTTCGGTATCTTGTAAATAAATACTAATTCCTAACATATTTTCCCTCCGTTCTAATACGTTCAGTATACTTGTTTTGAAACAAAATTTCAAATGCATGTTTTAAAAATAAAATAAAGTATTGAAATTTTATTTCAGAACGATTATAATCAATTTGTGAGGAGTGATACTATGTTAGAAAATTTGTCTACAGAAAAACGAAATGAGAAAACGCTCAATTTAGATGAGCTTGATGTAAATGAAGTTTTGGCGATTATGAATGAAGAAGATAGTAAAGTGGCGGCGAGTATTAAGCCAGCTTTGCCTCAGATTGCTAAAATTGTAAGGGGTACCATTAATAGCTTTAATCTTGGTGGTCGCCTAATTTACATGGGTGCTGGAACGAGCGGACGCCTAGGTGTACTTGATGCTGTAGAATGTGTGCCAACGTTTGGCGTGCCGAAAGAGCAAGTGGTGGGACTAATTGCTGGCGGCGAAAAAGCGTTTGTGGAAGCGGTAGAAGGTGCTGAAGATTCTATTCAACTTGGCGAGGATGATTTGAAAGCGATTTCGCTTACGAAAAATGATATCGTTGTTGGGATTGCTGCAAGCGGAAGAACGCCGTATGTGATTGGGGGACTCGATTATGCGCGTAGTGTAGGGGCTGTTACTGCTGCGATTTCGTGTAATCAAGACGCAGCGATTTCAAAACATGCGGATATTGCGGTAGAAGTTGTACCGGGTGCGGAAGTTTTAACAGGCTCGACGCGACTTAAAGCTGGGACGGCGCAGAAGCTTATTTTAAACATGATTTCAACGGCTGCTATGGTCGGTGTTGGGAAAGTTTACGGCAACTTGATGGTTGACGTATTGCCAACGAACGAAAAATTGGAAGAGCGTTCGAAACGTATCATTATGGAAGCGACGGAATGCACGTATGAGGAAGCAAGTGAAGTATACTTAGGAGCAGATAAACATGTGAAAACAGCGATTGTCATGCTTCTCACAAACTCAACCAAAGAAGATGCAGAACAAAAACTCGTAGCTTCGAATGGTTTTGTAAGAAAAACAATTTAGGGAGTGAGTCAGATGTCAAAAGAAGCAGAAATTGGTAAAAAGATTTTTGAAAATGTAGGTGGCATGGACAATGTATCGCGAATCGCGCACTGTATGACGCGTGTTCGCTTAGGCATTAGAAATCCAGAAGAAGTAAATCTCGAAGATTTGAAAAAAGTACCCGGCGTTTTAGGTGTTGTAGAAGACGACACGCTTCAAATTATCGTCGGGCCGGGAGTCGTTAACAAAGTGGCTGCCGCAATGGCCGAAGATGCCGGTGTTAAAATTGGCGAAATGATTAATGAAAACTTAGACGGCGCTAAAAAATCTGGTAAAGAGTTAGTAGAAGAAAAAGCGGCCGCAACAAAAGCGAACATGAAAGCGAAACAAAATAATACGTCTGGTTTTAAACGTTTATTGAAATCGATTTCAAATATTTTTGTACCGCTAATTCCAGGTTTTGTCGGTGCCGGACTTATCGCCGGAATTGCCGCGATTCTAGCAAATAACATTGTCGCTGGGAACTTAGATGCCGGCACATGGACACAGTACGTTGATATTTTAAGCGTTATTAATAAAGGTATTTTTGCATTCTTATCTATTTATGTTGGGATAAACACAGCGAACGAGTTCGGCGGTACTCCCGTTCTAGGTGGGGGAATTGCTGGTGTGACAATGCTCATGGGACTTGCAGAAGGTCATGTCATTACAAATATTTTCACAGGTGACCCTGTTGTAGCAGGACAAGGCGGAATTATCGGCGTATTATTCGCCGTCTGGTTAATGTGTGTACTTGAAAAAGCATTGCGTAAAGTGATTCCGAATGCGATTGATATTATTGTGACACCGACCATCGTCTTACTCGTTATTGGTCTTATAACAATCTTCGTCATCATGCCAATTGCTGGGCTAATTTCAGAAGGATTAGTATCTAGTATCAATTGGACAATCGAAGTTGGCGGCGTATTTGCCGGATTTGTACTAGGAACATTGTTCTTGCCAATGGTCATGCTTGGTCTTCACCAAGTGTTAACCCCGATTCATGTTGAAATGATTGCTCAAACAGGTGCAACATTGCTACTTCCAATCCTTGCAATGGCAGGCGGCGGACAAGTTGGGGCATCCGTTGCACTTTGGATTCGTTGCCGCAAAAATAAACCTCTCGTTAATATGATTAAAGGGGGATTACCAGTAGGAGTTTTAGGAATTGGCGAACCCCTTATCTACGGGGTAACAGTACCACTTGGACGCCCGTTCATTACAGCCTGTCTAGGCGGCGGTATCGGCGGTGCCGTAATTGGTGCGTTTGGTAACGTAGGTGCCATCGCAATTGGACCATCAGGTGTCGCGCTTATTCCACTTATTGCAAATAATATGTGGGTAGCATATTGCATCGGCCTACTTTCAGCCTACATTGGCGGTTTCATTTTAACTTATTTCTTTGGAACGCCAAAAGATGCTATGGAAGCAGTAGAAGAATAAATTTGAAAGCCTTGCGTTCACGCCGAATCGAACGTAAGGTTTTTTTGACCAAAAAAGGGTCTGGCTGTTAGTTATTTGTTCACTTTTGTTGAAAAATAGGGTAAGGTAGCTTTGAGGAAATTGCATTTTAACGTCAATTTGTGTGAAAAAGGTGAGGAATATGAACAAGTTGTTAGAAGAGGCGCTACGGGATAGAGAAAATGGTAATTTGAAGAAGTCGAATCAGTTGCTGCTAAAGCTACTTGAAACCGAGCCAGAAAATCCATACGTTTTATACCAAGTTGCTTGGAGTTTTGATGTTTTAGAAAAAGAAGGAGAGGCGATTGCTTTTTACGAAAAAGCGATTCAAAATGGCTTAAGTGGAGCAGATTTAGCTGAGGCGTATTTAGGTTTAGGCAGTACTTATCGTGCGCTAGGGAAATATGATGTCGCGGAAGAGGTCATTCGAAAGGGCAGGCAACAATTTCCAAATAACTATGCGCTCAGCGTTTTTTATGCGATGGTGCTACACAATTTAGAAAGGCATTCTGAGAGTGCGGAAATTCTGCTTCATTTATTGGCCGAAACGTCGAGTGATGAAGCCATTATTGCGTATAAAAAGGCGATTGTTTTTTATGCGGATAAACTAGATAAAGTATGGAAATGATAACTTTTTTACGTTAAAAATTCCTTTTTGTAAAAAAATGAGTTAAAGTAAGTAGGAAAGGGGGCTTTTGCCAATGAAAGACTATCCAATTCCAGCTAGTATTATGTATAAAGCTTTGCGCTTATCCCCGTCTTCCGTCATCATCGCAGATCCTCAAATTTCTGGGACACCGTTTATTTTTGTGAATCAGTCTTTTGAAAAATTAACCGGGTACTCAAAAGAAGAAATAATTGGTAAAAACGGGGCTTATTTACAAGGAGCAGATACGAATCCTGAAGCTTTAAACCGAATTTCTGAAGCGATTAAAAATAAAGTGAGCGTTACGGAAATTGTGAAAAACTATAAAAAAAATGGTGAACCCTTCTATAATGAATTGACGATTCAACCCATTTGGGACGAAAATGAGCATCTTTATTATTTCGGCACGCAAAAAGATGTCACAGATATTGTTCGTCTGCGTGAGGAAGTTCAGCGCCATGAAGAAATTATTGAACTATTAAAACCGCCGACTATTTTATTAAGTAAACAAATTGCGATTCTTCCAGTGAGTGGATATGTTCGCGAAGAAAGTTTCGATTTATTATGTGAGAAAAGCAGTCAATGGCTGTACGATAAAGAAGTGGAAACGTTGCTGTTTGACTTTACAGGCACGCAAAAAGGTTACGATGGCTTTATTCAAGCGATTCACGCGTTTTGCAAGCAATTGCAACTTTTGGGCATTCAAGTGATTGTGACTGGACTTAATTCGGAGTTGGTGCAAGAATGGTCCTCTAATCAGGCTTGGCGCAAGGAAGTGAAATTCTATGCTACGGTTTATCAGGCGCTGCGCGAATTACAATTTGAAATGAAATAAAAGAAGCCGTCGGGATATATCCCGACGGCTTCTTTTTGTTTGGTTTATTGCTTGCGACGCAATGCGTAAACGGCTGTGCCAGTTAGGATTAGGCCGATAAGCGATGCAATTCCGACAAGGTCACCTGTTTCTGGCAGCTTGCTAGGTTTGCTTGCTGCATTTGCGCCCGTTTGGACGGTGTTTTTGTCGCCAGATGGGTTTTTGTCAGGGGTTACAGTTGGGGTGGTTCCATCTGGGCTTGGGTTTTCGGGCGTAGGTGTTATGGCGCCGTCACCAGGGTCTGTTGCTGCGGCAGCTACGGTCACGCTAAACGGTGTGCTGTAGCCAGATGTGTCTGTCACGACTACAGAAAGCGTATCGCGAGCTTTGAGGCCGAGTGCTGACACGTCAATTTGGAAGGCGCCATTTGCGTCCGCTGTCGCCGTCAAATCGTTTGCCGCACGTAGGTTTGCGTTACCGCCTTTTTGGACGGAGACAGTTGCCCCCGGAAGCGTCACGCCAGAAAAAGTTTTATCCTTTTCAGCCAAAGTGTTGAATTTTGTTGCCTTTTTTATAGCAGAAATGGCATCTTCTTCGAGTTGCGCTGCTGTTTTGTACGTCTTACGGCCTTCTTTTTCGGCTGTAATGACTTTTCCTTCTGCCGTTTGATTTTTAATGTAGTTGATAAATGTTTCGGTGTCGGGGTCAATCGCTGAAACAAGTTGCCCTTTTGTGAAAGCTTGGAACCCGTCACCCCCGCCGTAGAGGAAGTCGTTAATGATGACGGTGTATTCTTTGTTCGGGTCAAGTGGCGAGCCGTCGTCTGTTGTCGCGCTTACAACGCGGTAAGCTTGGTCTAGGTCAGCATTATCCGTGTACGTATATTTTAATCCCGAAATCTGAAGGAAATATTTTTCGCCGTTGCCATACTGCTGGTTGAGTGCTTCAAGAATGGTGGCGCCATTTAATTTGACGACTTGCAAAATATTTCCGAATGGTTGAACGGCTTGAGCCGCACCCCACGTGATTTCATTGTTGCCTGTTGTGATAAGGTCAGCGCGAATGCCGCCATTATTTGTCATCGCGAAATCGGCATCAACGCCGGCTTTTTTCGCCATGTAGCGCTGGGCATCGGTAATTAAATTGCCGAGTGCAGATTCTTTCGTATCAATTGCTGCGCCCTCCAAATTGGTTTCACGGGAAATGGTCCCGTTTGCAGTATGTCCAATTGGTTCGGTGATGGTGGACGCAATTCGGTCAGCAGCATCTTGAGTAATGGCTGCAACCGTCGCATCAGGCGTGCCCGTGCGGTAATTGTACTCGATTTTTGCGTTTGGTGTGCTAACAAAATCGCCCGTCGCCGGATCAAGTTCACCTGTTACATTTGAAAAGGCCTTGCCGTTGTTATAGCTTTGTACGATGCGTGTTTTCCCAACAACGCCGTTCGTGTATTGATGGTTATGCCCTGCGAGAACGATGTCGACTGAGTTGTTAGCATCCTTCTGGTTCACCGCTTCCATCATCGCCGCCGCGTCGCCTGACACAGTCTGATCCGTTTGATTCGTCGGATTTCCTGACGTAAGCGCTGGAACGTGAGAGAGCACGACAATCGCATTCACGCCTTGATCCCGCAATACTTTGGAATATTTTACGACTATGTCAGCTTCGTTTAGGAAGTCGTAGTCTTTTATGTAGTCGGCTAAAACAAGATTAGGAATTTCGGTCGTCACGATGCCGATGAAGCCAACTTTTACGCCGCCAATTTCTTCAATCACATAGGGACTAAATCCTTCTGCGACTGTGTCGGTTCCCTTGTTAACCACGTTCGCGGCAACAATTTGCATGTCGCTTTTAACACGCGGATAATTTTCAACAATCGGTCCGAATTTATTAGTGGAAACGCCGTCTAAAATCCGTTTGTATTCAGGGAGCCCTTCGTCAAATTCGTGATTTCCCAGTGTGCCAATTTTGAAGTTCATTTCATTTAAAACTTTCATCGTCGGCTCATCTTGAAGTAAGCCAGAAACCGCCGGACTAGCGCCCACCATGTCTCCAGCTTGAACACGAAGCGAGTTCACAGCTGATGCGCCCGGGTTATCCGCGATAAAACTAGCTTCCGCCTTATCAAGATTGGCCGAAAGATAATCTGCGCCCCCAATTGCTGCCCCGTTCACATCTTTTGAGGTCGTATTCAGCGCCCCGTGAAAGTCATTCACGCCAAGAAGTTGAATAGGTACAGTTGTTTCTGCCGCATGGGCATTTGTAGTTGCAACTGGTAAGCTAAAACTAAGTGTTAAGCCTGCTGCGAGTAAAACGTGTGATACTTTTCTCATTATTTTTTTCACAATCATACTCTCCCTTTTCCGCACTAGGCGATTTGTAAGCGCTAACTAAAAATGCGCTTAAATTTATTTTATCAAAGCAAAATCAAACCAACAACCGTAAAATGTATCATTTACGTCAATTTTTTGTTATTTGTTTTATAAAATCAGCTTTTAGAGTAGAATAGAACCGAAAGGAAGCGATGAAGTGGAGATTTCAACGAATGAAATTGTGAAAGCCGTGCGAAATGAAAAGTATTTAGTTTACTATCAGCCCAAAGTTGAGGCCACGACTGAAAAAATCGTTGGCTTCGAAGCTTTAGTTCGCCTGCAAACAGAAAAAGGCATTTTGACCCCAATTGATTTTTTCAGAGAAGTGGCGAAGCAAAAGGCCGAAAGAACCATGCAAAATTTCGTTATAAACACTGTTATGAAACAAATTGATGCTTTTGAAGGAAAATATACGATTTCGGTCAATGTTATTTCCAGTGATGTTATCGACGATGCTTACATGGATGCGCTCTATGACCGGATTAGGCTGACCATGAAACACCCCGGGGCACTTAATCTCGAAATTGTCGAACGCACAGAAATCACCCACCTCACCGAAGCATGCCACAACTTAATGAAAATTAAGTCGCTCGGCCCAACAGTTAGCCTCGATGATTTCGGCAAAGGCTACAGCTCCCTCACCTATTTGCGCGCCTTACCAGTTGACTTCATTAAAATCGATCCAAGCTTCATCTCTCTGATTAAAACGAACGAGCGCCAGCGAATTATCATGCGTGCGATTGTCAATCTAAGCCACGACCTAGGCTGCCCAATTATCGCCGAAGGAATCGAAACCGAAGCGGAAATTGCCATTTTACGTGAAATGGGCGTCGATTATTTCCAAGGGTATTATTACGGGCGACCGATGCCAATTAAGAAGTATATGAAAAAGAACTAACCTACGATAGATTAGTTCCTAATTTTTTTCAATCTGAAGAGGTCATTTGTCCTCTTTTTTTTCTTGTGAAAGTTCATATAAGTTTTGATTAAGCATGATAATATTTCTAAAAGTTAGGATGCGATTTATAAAAGCTATCCGAACTTGTTTATATTCAGGACCATCTCGTGGAAGCGTAATATTAGTTAATAAAATATCTCCATGATTACTTTCTGACGCATCAAGAAATTCAATGTTATAGCTATCTTTAAATACAGTTGAAATTCTTTCTTTTAAACGCAAGTTAACAAGGAAGGGTAAATCAGTGGAGATTTTTATTTTAATTAAGGGTTCAAAAGAAGTTTGGGCATTTAGAAGACTAAACAGCAGACCGTATTTTGAAATCAAATAATTTTCTTCTTGAAAAAGAGAAAAATTTGTTTCTGTGCGTAGTTCTTTAATCAACTCTTGAATATTGCTTTTCAAGTGAGTTAGGATAGGGTTGCCGAAAGGAGAATCAATGATAATAGAGTAGTCATAGCCATTTAAATCTGTTGAAAAATTATGGAAGATATGTGCAAAGAGGTGATAGGAAAAGGCATTTAGTAAAAATACCTTGTGCAATTCTTCAGGCACGGGCGCAATATATTTTTGTAACTTTTCCTCAAGTTTTTCAGTAGCCCTATAGACTACGGTATTATTTTTTTTATTCTCTTCAAAATTTTTCTCAAGGAACTTAATAATTTGAATATTTTCGCTTTGAATGATAAGTAAGAAAAATAAAAATGCAATTTCCCCAGGATGGCTCTCGCTAAATGAAGCAAAAGGAGATATCAATGTTTTAAAATGAGTAAAACTTTCATTATTTTGAATTAATTCGTGCCAAGATTCCTTACACTCAATAAAATGATTATTTCTTCTCCGAATGATGCCAATTGCAAGCAAGAAAACGAGCTGTCTTTTTTGAATGGGCGTAACGTTTAAGTCTGAATGAGTGAGGATATTTTCTGCGATGTATTCCATGCGTTGTTCGCTGACCCCTTCAAATGGCCATCCTTCACCAGCGTAAATTTTCCAGAGGGCCATGTTTAAAAATAATCTAATTTGTGTTTCTTCTCCTGTTAATATTGCGTCACTCCGCGATAAATCAAGTCCAAGAGGTTGAATGGAAGTTCTGAATTTATTAAGTTGACGCCGAACAGTTGCGTCACTAACAAAGTGCTCCATAGCGAAGTTTGATGCAGAGGTATAATCTTCATTGTAAATAGCTGTAAACAAATTAAAACCAATAGTTTCTTCAACCAAAAAAATAAGAAACTTTCGAGGGTTGGCATCAGCGCGCTTAGTAACGAACCTAGCACCTTTTCCTTTTGAAAAAAAGACTTCCATATAATCTGTTCCAAAAGCTTCCATATCACTAATCAGTCGCTTAAGGATTTTTAGTGTTTGTGTAGTGTTAAGTTTTGAAAGCTCGCTAATTTCTTCAGTAGTAAACCAACGATTTTCACTTCGAAGGATTCTTAGCACAGCTAATTCACTTTCCACAGTCTGGTCGAATATCTCAATACCGATTTTCATAAATTAATCACTCCTCCCTAATATTGTGTTTACCCACTAAAAGTAGGAATGAAATGTATCTTCCTGTTTTAATTGAAATTTTGCAAAAAGCATGGTTTGAAAAATGGAAATCTGATTACGGTTTAAACATAAAGCTTGTAGAATAAACTATAGACAAACGGAAAAGAGGGTAGAGATATGTTTAAAAATTATAGTTTATTTGTACAGGAGATTCATGATATAGACAAAGATGAAATTATCATGTATGAGCTGCTTTTAAGAAAATTCGAAAAAGGAAGATGGGGATTTCCAGAAGTAATTTTCCAACAGGAATTTATGGAAACAAAGTATTCGTTTTTTGTGGAGTGGTTTCAAAATGAAGTCGAAAAAGCACTGAAAAATTTAAACTTCGCCCCAGTCTCCATAAATATCAATTCTACACAATTTTTTTATATTGAAACTTTACAAATGTTGGAACGGTTACGTAAATACTCCGATAATATAACAATTGAAATCACTGAAGATTTAATGCTAATACCTGAGCATAAACATCACCTTACATTGAAAGAAATTGATGCCTATTTATACGGCAAAATCTCCTCTTTAAAATCTATGGGATATAAGATTTTGCTGGACGATGTTAGTTGCGGCATTAATAGTCTTGAGCGAGCTACTTATTATACACCAGTTGTTGATGGATTTAAGTTTTCAGTGCGTAATCTTAAACTATCTACGGCTAAATTATTTGTAGAGGCATGGCAAAATTTTGCCGTGCAAAGCAAAAAGCAATTCATATTAGAAAATATTGAGGATTTTAGTATGTCAGAAGAATTCCAAAGCATCGGTTTGAACTTGCAGCAGGGATATTTCCTGGATAAGCCGGCCAATCTTCACGAATGTGTTTCATAAAAAGATTTTAGCATCGCTAAAATCTTTTTTTTTTACATTATTCATTCTGATGCGAGAAACCAAATTCCGTCTTTTAAAAAGCGTAATCTTGGCTCCTAATTGTATTGAAACTTTAATAGAATAACATTGATTCTATTAATATATAGGATTGTAATTGATGAAAGTTAAATTACAAAAAGGAGATGAATAATGTGAGTAAGAAAATAGCAATGATAGTGATAGCGTGTCTTGTTATGTTTTCTACGTTTCTTTCAGGGACTGGTATCGCAGCGCAGAATGATACAGAAGCTGATTTCCAGAATAAAGTGGGAAATATAGGGATTTCATTAGATGTTAATGATCCGATTGGTAGTCAAGAGCAAGTAAACTTACAAGTAACATTAAGTGCGGATGCAGGAGCGATTGTAGATGAAAATGGTCTTATTGCAGTATCGATACCTAGAGAAATATTTTCGGCAGGTGATGTGGAGGACTTACATTCAGAGGAAGGTGCCTTTGAATTTGTTAGTTTAGAAAACCCTTCAGCAAGCGATTCGGATTATATGGTAGTTTATGTTAGACCTAACCCAGAATTTAGTGAAAATGGTGCATGGTCTGCCTCGTTTAATATAGTTTTCCAAGCTCCGTTGATGAGGCCAGATACGACAATTAACCCAGAGCAAACATTTAAAGTAGAATATAATGGGCAAGAGGTTTCTAAAACAGTTTCTATTAAGCCAAGTGAAGGCGGAGAACCGTCTCCATTTGAGAAATGGTGGAAAGGGTCTGTCGATTCGAACGGTGTGGGATTACTTAATACGACGCAATCACGTTATAACACATATCATTTAGCAGTGAATCCTTTTCAGACTGCTGAATTAAACAATGTTACAGTTAATGATACAATCCCGCAAGGTTTGCAGGTGGATCCAAATCCACGATTAACAGATGGGGTTATTGCAACGGATTCATCAACTGTAGATGGTATTAGGATTATTCGTGTTAATGAGGATGATTCAAGAACATACGTAACGAGCCAATTTAAAGATAATATTTCATTTAATGCAAACACTCAAGAATTAAAAGTCACATTTAATCATGTTGGTATGGCTGACTCATATTTGATTGAATACAAAGTTAATGTCACTGAAAATCTAGATATTTATAAGAACACAGCTACGCTTACTAGTGATGAAGTCACAAAATCAGATACAGTTTTAGCTAGACTTAATGGGAATGATAATTTTAATAAAGTCCTAAATAAATCTGTGGATAAAACAGTAGTAACTAAGAACGATACAAAACTTACCTATACATTGACACTCGCTTCTATTACAGGAACAATCAAAGCAGGACAAACGTTCACGGATAAATTAGATGATCGTTTAGTGTATGTTGGGATTACGGAGAATAGTGAGATGTTTGAAATTACAGAGCAAGATAACCTCCTGACACTAACTGTAAAGGAAGATATTCCAATTGGTGAACGCCAAAGTGTAAGTTTTGAAGTTAATACCTCTGCTTTAAATCCAGGTGATAGTGTATCTAATACGGGACAAATAAATCTAAATGGAATTAATTATAATTCAAATACAGTAACCACAAAGAAAATTGATGGAACAGTCATCTTGAAGAAAGTCGGAGAAACTGGCAACCTTCTTGCAGGAGCAAAATTCAACTTGTTTAATAGCGATAATCAGCTTATCCAAACTGGTATAACAAATGAAAATGGAGAATTAACTTTTCTTGATTTATTGCCAGGAAACTATTATTTAGTTGAAACAGAGGCGCCGGATGGCTACGAGCTAGATAGTACACCTATCAATTTTGAGGTGACAAATAATAGCATTACCCCTATAGAATTACAAAAGGAAAATAAATTAATAAAAGGGGCACTTAAGGTCATTAAGCAAGACGGAGCTACTGGTGAAAAATTAAAAGGTGCAGAATTTAAACTGGAATCTGAAAGCGGAGAGGTTTATACAGGAACAACTGATGAGAATGGAGAATATCTATTTGAAAACCTCTTGCCAGGAAATTATGAATTGATAGAAACTAAAGCGCCTGATAACTATGTATTGGATGAATCTGCACATAATGTGACTATTAGTAGTGAGAAAAGTGAAACGGTTGAAATCACTATTGATAATACAGAAATGCTCGGATCCGTTCAACTAACTAAAAAAGATAGCCGGAATAAAAAAGAATTGAGTGATGTAAGCTTTAACTTAGTGGACGAACAGGGCAATGTGGTACAAGAGAACCTAGTAACAAATGAACTTGGCCAAATTTTTGTAGAGAATCTAAAGCTAGGCAAATATTCATTTATTGAAACTGAGGCAAAAGATGGATACATTTTAAATAGTGAGCCTGTTGAGTTTGAAATTACGAAAGACAATTACGATACGACAATAGAACTTATTAAGCTGAATGATGAGATGTTAGGTACAGTTCAGCTTGAGAAGCTCGATAAGGATACAAAAGAAGCATTAAGTAAAACACATTTTAAACTGTTGGATGCGGACGGAAGAGTTGTAATTAGTAATCTCGTTACAGATAATGATGGGAAAATTCAAGTTAAAAATCTGGCTCTAGGCAAATATTCATTTATTGAAACAGAGGCAAAAGATGGATATATTCTTAATAGTGAACCTGTTGATTTCGAAATTACAGAAAGTAACTATGAGACTGTTATTGAATTAGTCAAGTACAATGAAAAAGACTTAGGAACTAAAGAACCGTCTAAGCCAGGGAAACCAGATGAATCAGGGAATAATAAGCTTCCGAGCACAGGAGATTGGATTGGATTTTCAGTCATTCTTGGTGCAATCTTAATTGCCATAGCTATCCAAATTATTAAGAGAAAACGTGCGTAAAAACAGTAAGCCTGAATAAGGCTTACTGTTTTTTTATAAAAATCCCCCCTTTCTAAACTTAAAAAAAGGGGGGGGAGTAATTATTTCTTATTGATAAGGGCTTTATATTTTCGCTCATTCATTTCCATTGCTTCGTTTGTAAAATAAACATTTTCAACGCGGGTTTCAGGAAATACACGAAGCCATCGTTTAGTTATTGTTTCTTCATCAAACAAATCTTTTTCTATAATTGTTCGAGTGAAAAGACGTTCTGGCTGGCTAGGGAGAGTGAACTGAATTTTATAAATGAATCGTTCATCCCAAGGGTTAATAAAAGTCATTTTTTTACTCCTTCTATAATATTCTTCCAGATTTTATTATAAAACAGCAAGATGTCTAGAAAATGTCAAAAAGACAATTATAGGAGTTGTTTTTTTGATTTTAGTTCAGTTTTTCTAAAGCGGAATTGATTAGAGTTAAATCACGGGGCGCTAGTTTACGATGAATAGAAACAATTTTTGAGTGGACATGATGATTTATCAATCTTTCAAGTGGAATATTCGTTAAAATCAAGTCAGCTTCTTCGTCACTTTCAACCTCAATAAAACGCAAATTAAATTTATTTACAAATGCCGCTTTTAGTTCGTGAATGATACTTTTGTTCATAATATATGACATATCTGTTTCAAGCCGCACCTTAATTTCACGTTCGAAAATATGTAAGGATGAAAATAAATTTAAAAGAAGGGCATATTTAGGTGCTAAATATTTCTTTTCAAGAAAAATAGAGTCATGACTTTCTTCGTATAATGTATCAAGTAGATAATCGATTTTATTTTTCAAATTAACTAACTTATTTTGCGTATAAGGTAAGAACTTAGAACCACTGATTCCTGTTGAAAAATTAGTTGTGAGACTTGCGAATAAATGGTCGGAAAAGGCAGTTAACGTAAATAATCTCTTTTTAGCATTGGGAATGGGGGAAAATTCAGCCTCAAACTTTTCAATGAAAAGTTTATTTGCTCGAAACAAGCGGGAGTTGTTTACATGATTGGTTCTATAATTTGATAGAAGCAAAGGTGTGATTTGGGGTGTCTTACTTTGGATAATCATCAAGAAGTAAAGAAAAGCGATTTCTCCATCGTGTAATTTAATAGTAGGTGTGAATTCTGAAATATGCTTTTTGAAGAGGGAATAGCCGCTATTGTTTGTTAGAAGCTCCTCCCAACTAGGATTAAAAGGAATATAATGCCCATTCCGGCGTCTTATAGTACCAATAGCAAGGAAATAGATAATTTGCTGCTTCTGTACAAGATTTAATTCAAGATTTATTTTTTGTAGCAGTCTAGTTACTACATATTGTAAATGTTTCTCATCAACTTGTGAGAACGGCCATGCTTTTCCCGCAAACAGTCTCCAAAATGCCATATTCATAAAGAAACGGATTTGAATTTCGTCACCAATAACATTAACTTCGCTTCGAGTAAAAGAGAGGTGATAGGGCGTAATAGCTTCACGCATCTTTGTTATCTGCCTTCTAACGGTAGTTTCGCTCAGGAAATTTTCGTACGCAAATTTTTTAGTTGAAATAAATGTCTCAGTAAAAATACTGTAAAATAGCTTGTACATCGTTGTATTTGAAGTTAAATAGATTAGAAAAAGCCCAAAATCTATATTGCTCTCTTGTATCTCAAGATAGACTCCTCGTCCTTTTGATATATGTAGTTGAATTCGATTGTTGTTAAAGTCTGCAAGATTATCTTTCAGAAGAGAGATAGATTTAAGTATTAAAGCAGGTGTTTTTTCTAACTTTGCGGCAAGCTCTTCCGTAGTAAACCACCTATCTTCCTTTCTAAGAATTTCCAATAGATTCCATTCAAGTTCGATATTCGCGTCAAATAAATCTAATCCAATTAGCATGTTAAATCCCCCTCGTGAAATATTAGCTGTATCATGTATTAAAACATAGTGAGTAAGTGGGAAAAAACAAAATTCGAGAAATAAAAAGTGCCTTTTTGTTTGTTTTGATATTTTTTTTATGGTAATGACAAAGGCTTCAAATTAGATTTATAAACCTTAGTAAAATTTTTTACGCAAAAAGTTGCTTTTAATATTTGATTTTTTGATTTTTTAGAGACTAGATTTAGAATTATACTAATAAACGTTGAGTCGCCAATTGGTTATTGCTGCAGCAAATGGAAACTCAAGCACTAAGTCATTTTACTGACTCAAAAAATAAGTTTACATCTAAGAGTTCTCAAAAAGAAAGATTCGGTAATTATTGCATCTTGACTATATAACTTCAAGACGATATATCTTGGGAGTTAATTGGACAAATGATTGCTGACAAAAAACTTACATTCAAAGGAGAAGAATTAATGAAAAAAGGTTTAATCAAAGGGACTGCAATTCTCTTAGTTGCAGGTCAAGTTATCACAACAGCATTGCCATTAGCTGCGAGCGCAGAGGAAGTTCTAGATGAAAATATCCAAGTAACAGCGGATAAAGAAGCAACAGCAAATGACGGCATTCAAGTCTCTGAAGGATCTACTAGCGAAAAAGAAACATCAGCAGAAGACAATAAAGCAACAGCTACTGAGTCAAATGAGAAAAGCCAAGCTATAAAAAATGAAGAAGCAACAGAAGAAGATGAAAATAATGCATCATCACGTTCAGCAAGTCTTTACTATGCAGCAAGCTTTGATGGAGCTAGAAACATCGGAAAAACTAGTTTAAATGGTAATTATTTAAACCTACACACAGCTGCATGGACTGCTTTTTCAGATTCATTAGCTACTGAACGTATTAGAATGCACAATGAAATCACTTTAGATCCAGCATTCTACGAATTCTTCGATAGTGACGATTGGTATGACTATTTAGTTTATGATGGTACAGAAGGTTCTGATAGTCCTCAAATGAGTTCGATTTCTAGAACAACAACGATTGATGAGGGTTGGTTACTTTGGAATCGTGAAAGATATTCAACACAAAATGTAAACTATTATATTATTGAAAGTGGTCAACTTAAAGAAGTGAAACACAACACGCAAAAGCATTACACATATTTGAATTCTTGGAAAGACAAAGAATATGATGATGCAATAGTTTACAATAAAGACAATAAAACATTAATTTACCGTACAGCAAATTATGATGGAACTTTTTCTGCTCTATGGAATACACTAGACTTAAGATTTGATATTCAAAAATGGCAACAAGATACTGGAAAACAAATTGAAAAGAAAAACAAATATAAATTCTTAGTTAAAGGTTATGAAACTAAGAAGGATAGATTATCGTCTAGTCTTTTGAGCGGTGGTTCATTACTTCCAATTAAGAGTAAAACTATCTCTTGGGATAACCGTCCAGGTGCTAACGAAGGAGATATGATTCAAACAACTCTTAATGATTTGACAACTACTTCTACAAAAGCAACTGGTACAGCTGAACCAAATGCAGATATTGAAATTAAAGTAGGCGACAAAGTTATCGGTTCTGGAAAAGTTGATAGTAATGGTAATTTCAGTATTGATATTCCTACACAAGAAGTAGGAACAGTAGTAGAAGCTGTAGCAACTTTAGGTGATCAATCATCAAGCGATACTACAATCGTTACTGAAGAAGTAGTAAATTTAGAAAAACCAACTATTGATGATTATATTGTGAATGATGGATTTGTTACAGGTACAGCTCCAGAAGGCGCAACAGAAATTTGGATTTATGATTCTGCTGATACTTCAGGAAATCCAATTAATAAAGTACCAGTTAACGAAGACGGCACATATAGTGCATATGTAAACAATAGCGATAAAATGCATAATGTAGGGAATGTATTTACGGTTGTAGCAAAAGCAGGTTCAAGTGAAAGCTCTGAAAACTCTGTTGTATTACCAAGAAAACTTGGTGCGCCAACTATCAATCCGTATCTTGTAAATGCAGGTTATGTAAAAGGTACAGCTCCAAAAGGTGCAACTACAATTACTGTATATGACCACGAAGGTAAAAAAATCCGTGAAGTTCCAGTTAATGAAGACGGAACATACTCCGTATATGTCAATGATAATGAATTAATGCATACAGTGGGTAACTATTTCACAGTTGAAGCATCTGATGGACACGGTGGAAAAGGCTCTAATCGTGATACGGTAAGAGAACGTAAAAATCTTGCAAAACCAACAATTGATCCTTATTATGTTGGGACAGGCACTGTGACAGGTACTGCTGTTGGTGCGCAATATGTAACTGCATACGACAAAGATAATCAATTCATCAAACAAGTTCCAGTGAAAGCAGACGGAACATATGCAATTTATGTGAACGACAATAAAAATATGAATGTTATTGGTAATGCCTTTAAAGTAGTTGCTAAAGATGAAAACTGGACTACAAGTGAAGCAACAAGCACAGTTTTAGGTGAAGAAGTAGTGTTGAAACCATTAGATTATACTATTGGTGAAGGCTTAGTTACAGGTAGTTATGAAGGTACTGGTGTAACGAAGATTGAGCTAATTGTCGATGGTCAACGTAGAAATGGTCAAGTAAACACTGCGGATAAAACGTTTGAAATCTGGGCACAAGACATTGTAACAAGTGTTGATCAAGATGTGTATGTTTTGACAACAGTAGGTGGCATTGAGTATAAACAAAAAGTTAATGTTATCCAAAAATCGACAATTACTGCTAAAGATTTCGTAGCAACAGCGAATGAAGGCTGTGTTATTGGTTCATTTGATGGTGGAATCCAAAAAGTAGTATTGTTCGTAGATGGCAAAGAAACACGTAACGGTCAGGTTGATCTACAAAATGGTACATTCAAAGTTTATGCGGCAGATTATACAGGGCGTAAACTTGAAGTGTCTGGACAAACTTCAAATGGTAAAGAATTAGCTCGTGCAACAGTTAAAGAAACAAAATAATTTATAATAGAATCCCTTCTTCTTTCTAAAAGAAGAAGGGAGGATATTTTTAATGAGTGAGGAAGGAATAAAATGAAAAAAGTTTTAAAATTTTTATTTACAACAATGGTAGTAGCGATGCTAGCAGTGACAGTAGTAGGATGCAGTTCTACTAATAATAGCAGTGATTCAGCAACTGATAAAACAGCTGATGCAAAAACAACTTCTACAAGCAAAAAGACTACAGAAAAAAGCGCTTCAGAATTAAATAAAACAAAAGTTATGCAAGACATTGAAATGACGCCTAAGAAATTTACTTACAAACAAGATGATACTTTTAATGAAAAAGGTAAAAAGTTAACAGTTATCGAAATGAATATCAAAAATAAAACGAACATGAGCTTTGGTGTTGGTGCAGGGGACTTCTATTTACAAACTGGAAGTGGCGATAAAATCAAGACTTACGGCTACCACGATAGCTTTGGAGAAATGATTGAAGCAGGTAAAGAATTAACTGGTAATGCATACTTTGCAATCCCTGAAAATCAAACAGATAACTATACACTAGTATATAGCCCCATCAACAATGATAATAATGTGAAAATCGAATGGAAGTTGGGCTCAGTTTCTAAATAAAAAGGGAAGGGAAAAATGAATGGTTAAAGAAAATAAAGTAATGATGTTCAGTTCGGTTCATGTTTGGAATGATACGCGGATTTTTTATAAAGAAGCACTATCTTTAGCAAAAGCTGGATTTGAAGTTGATTTCTTTGCAATTGATAATGGGATGCAATTGCAAACATATCCGGGAATTAATATTCATGTTTTACCAGAAAGCAAATCGAAATTATCACGTGTTTTTAGGTGGCGTAGGCTGTATAAAGCGGCGAAGCAATCTGATGCTAAATATTATCACATCCATGATCCCGAACTGCTCATACTTTTTCCAAAGTTAAAGAAAGTTAAACCCATGGGTTCAAAGTTCATTTATGATATGCATGAAAACTTCCCTAAAGATATTGAAACAAAAAGCTGGATACCTGCTTTTTTGAGAAAGCCTTTAAAAAAGCTGGTTTTAGGCATGGAAAAATATACCATGAGCTACTGTGATCATATCATTTTAGCTGAAGCATCTTATCGTGATGACTACGTTCATCTAGAAGAGAGGCGTGTCACTTCTGTTTATAACTTTCCGGTGTATGTTGAGCGGATAGGAAAAAAGATTGATATAAAGCCGTTTACATTGATTTATGTAGGAAGTATAACCGCTGAGCGAGGAATTTGGGAGATGTTAAAACTTATGAATGCTTTGGAAAATGGATCTCCAAGCAAGTATCGTTTGGAGTTATTGGGTCCAATAACTAAAAGTCTACAGATGGAAATTAAAGAATATTTAAAAAAATGCAATTTAGAAAAAGTAGTAACGTTGTATGGTCGAGTTCCCTATCCAGAGATTTGGAAAGCATACAGTACAGCTGATTTAGGACTATGCCTATTACATGACATTCCGAATCATAGAAATTCGATGGCAACAAAATTATATGAATATATGGCAGCTTCCTTACCGATTTTGGCTACTAATTTGCCAGACTGGGAAAGTTTTATAGAAAAACATCAATGCGGAGAAACTAGTTCACCGTTCAATATTAAAAAACTAGTGAACATTGTAGAAAAACGAGCTGAAAATAGAGAAAAATATTTGCAAGAAGGTTTGAATGGCCGTCATGCTTATGAGATGAACTATAACTGGGAGATGGAAGCGAAAAAATTATTGGTAAATGTTTATCAATATAAAGAGATGGAGAATTAAGAAAATGATACATGTAAAATCGATTAATCAGTTCTTCGACAGTTTAAAAAAATTGTGGTTCTGGTTTATTATCATCCCCCTAGTTTTAGTTGCTTTAACATTTTTAACTACGCATTTTTTAGTGAAACCTACTTATTCAACTTCTACACAATTATTAGCTACACCAGCAAATACTGAAAATGCATCTCAAACGTCAGATAATGTAAGATCCTCTATTCAGTTAGCTGATACGTATAGCACAACAATTGCGAGTAGTCGTACATTGCAAGAAGTCATTAAGATGAATAAATGGGATATCTCTACTGCGGAATTAGCAGATAAAATCACTATTAAAAGTAATACAAATTCATTGGTTTACACAATTAGTGTTACTGATGGTGATCCAAAAGTGGCTCAAAAAATTGCAAATGGTATAGCCGAAGTTGCGCAGAAAGATTTTCCAAAGCTTTTTAATGGTACTAATATCATCATCTTAGAAAAAGCTGATACAGCGCAAACCGTTACTAATGTCACTAAATATATTTTGGCAGCTGGGCTCGGTTTAGGTTTAGCCGTTGTCGTAGTTTTACTTCAAATTAGTTATGACAGTGTCATCCGCCATAAAGAAGCCTTAACGGATTTAGAAATAACTTTCCTTGGGGATATACCGTATATAGAAGGGATAGATAACTAATGTTCAACCAAAAAATTAAACTACATCCTATAAATCCAAAAGGTGACCTAAATGTTTTTAAGCCTAAAGAGAAATTATTGCTTTATAAACGGGGAGAGAAGACGTTTGAGGCCGAAAAGATTCGGGCTATTCAAGTAAGTTTACAACTCTCGTTTTTAGCTCAAAAAAAGCATAAACGTATAATGTTTACTTCTGCTAACAAAGGTGAAGGAAAGACTTTTTGTATAAGTAATATAGCCCAAGAAATAGCAAGACAAGGGAAAAAAGTACTCCTAATGGATATGGATTTGCATAGACCTCGTCTGACACGTCAACTATCATTTGATAGAAATAATGGACTGATGACGGTTATGCAAAATCCTGATTTGCTAAGCCAAAGTATTTTTGACATTGAAGATGATTTTCATTTTATGCCAACAGGTCCTTTGCCTCCTAATCCGCTTGAAATTATAAGTTCAGAGGGTTTTAGAGGGTTACTGGAAAAACTTGACGATATGTATGACATTATTTTAATTGATACACCTCCTATTCGTGTTCTAGCTGATGGCCGGATTATCGCCTCTCTCTGCGATGGTGTAGTATTCGTAGTGCGAGAGGGCGTTACGAAAATTGGAGAAATTGAAGAAATTAAAGCATATGTAGATAGTTCAGGAACGCCATTAATTGGAGCGATATTAAACGGTCACCAATATAACAAGAAAGATAAAAGCACCTATGCTTACTACTAATTTATGGAAAAATAAATTTCATTTAATGCTGTTGCTATTTATTATCGCAGCAATTGTAATTTTAGAGATTTGTATTTTCATGCCATATGGATATTTAATTTCGCTGTTATTTTTACTTGTTATTCCTGTGGTTTTCAAAATCAATTATGACAAAATAACAAATGTTTTAAGTTTTGTTATATTATTTGCTGGTTTTTTTGGGTCTTATTTAGGGATCCCCGGTAGTGAGAATATTTTTTTGTTTCGACTTCTAATTCCTGTACACTTTATCTTATTTTGTGTGACGCAAAAAAAAGATTGGCAACGATTGAAATATGTAAAATGGTTTTTTATAGCCTTTGTATTGTTTCTTTCGGGCATGACAATTACGCTGTTTTGGACACCAGATATGAGTTTAAGTATTCGGTACTTATATTTTACGTTTGAGTGGTTGTATGTCATCTTTCTCTGTGTGTATTACATTAATGATACTAAAAGGTTCCATCTGTTTAGTAACTTGTTAACAATTGTCTACATTGGTATTTTAGGTTTGGGAATCTTTGAAGTATTAACAGGAATTCATTTATCGCGTTCCGGAAGCTACTATTATGAAACTACAACCAGTCAATTTCAACCTACAGGATTTTTACTAAATACAAATGATTTTGCCTCCGAAATCACAATACTATTACCATTCGTAATTTTCACCCTCACGCGGATTAAAATGAGTTGGCTACGAATTACATCCATTGTTTTAGTGTCGTCGCTTGCACTATATCTTGTCATTATGACCTATTCACGACTTTCAATGGTAATTATTTTAGCTGAACTATTTATTTTCTTGCTTGCATGGTCGAAAGTGTGGTCACTAATAAGCATTTATGTTGGGTTAATGGCAGGGATGTTGTTACTTACATTCTCTCGCTCTGACTTTATTAGTAAGATTATATCTATCATTTCGAAAGCTTTTAATGAAAAAGGAGGGTCAACAAGCGACCGCATGGAGATGTATAAATTATCTTGGAAATTAATAAAGGAATCGAAATTCAATGGCATGGGGGCAGGGATTCTGCCAGTAAAACTAGACTATTACATGTATGGCTATGAACGGTGGGAAGACAATTATTTTTCAGCGCATAACTACTGGTTAGAGGCTTTGGCAAACGGTGGGTTGCTTACATTCATTCCTTTACTTATATTTTTCGGGCTTATTCTTTTTTATGGTGTAAAGTATATTTTAGAAAATGGCTTTAATCTAGTGGGTATTGTTGTTCTATTAGTCTTAATGAGCTTTTTCTCAGCAAGTATTGGACTCAGTAATTCAATTGATAAGCGTCACCTTAGTTTGGGAATCGGTCTTGCTATAAGCATGCTGAATATTTATTACTTTAATAAAGGAGAATCAGATTTTGGTACTAGTTAGTATTATTATGCCGGCACACAATGCAGAAGAACATATCGAGTCTTCCATAAATAGCGTCATGCTCCAAACCTATCAAAATTTTGAGTTATTAGTTATTGATGATTGTTCACAAGATCAAACAGTAAATCTTGTGAGGGGCTACCAAGACGAACGAGTGAAGGTAATTGAATTGAAAGAAAATGTTGGTGTAGCAGCCGCAAGAAACCAGGGGCTTAAACAAGCTTTAGGAAAATATGTCGCTTTTTTAGATAGTGATGACTTGTGGAAAGTTGATAAGTTGGAGAAACAAATTCAATTTATGGAAGATAGGGAACTAGCACTTAGCTATACAGCTTATGAAGTGATGGATGCTGCGGGTGAAAAGGTCACCGGGCGTGTGACTATTCCAGAGAACATTTCGTACAGACAACTACTCAAGAATACGATTATTGGTTGTCTTACGGTGATTATTGATATAGAGAAAACAGGAAAAATAGAAATGCCAAATTTAGGGGGAGCGGAAGATACTGCAACATGGCTTTCTATATTAAGAGAAGGTCATAAAGTGGCAGGACTTACAGAATCGCTTGCCTATTACCGAAAAGGTAACACCTCTTCTCTGTCAAATAACAAATTACACATGGCTAAACAAATTTGGTTAGTTTATAGAGAGAATCAAAAATTATCTTTTTTACAATCGTTAATTTATTTTCCTTGTTACGTATGGAATGGATTTTTTAAGCATTTGCGTACAGGGGGATCAGTGAAAACAATAAGATAGGAAGGGATTTCATGGCATATAAAACAGTTGAGCACTTAAGTAATTTAAAACAAAAAGAAAAAAGATTATTAGATGTATGCTTGTCACTTATTGGGCTTATAGTCTTATCACCGTTTTTCTTATTTACTGCCATACTTGTAAAATTTGATTCACCAAAAGAGAAGGTGATTTTTACTCAAACTCGAGCAGGTAAATTTGAACAACCATTTCAAATCTATAAATTCCGCTCTATGCGTAGCGATGCTATAGTTAGCCCTAAACAGAGCACTATTTATGATTGGGAGAACGGGGTTCCAGATGACTTTGTTTTTAAGTCTATTTCAGGAGATCAACCTAATGTTTCTAAAATAGGTGCGTTCATTCGTAAATTTAGTTTAGATGAACTTCCACAACTCTGGAATGTTCTAAGAGGTGAGATGAGCATAGTGGGACCAAGACCCGAAATATTGGATATAACGAAATGCTATTCTCCTAGTCAAAAGAAAAGGCTAGCAGTACAGCCAGGAATAACGGGATGGGCTCAAGTCAACGGACGCAGCAATATGAATCATGGTCAAAAGATGAAGTTAGATTATTATTATGTAGAAAAATTTAGTATGAAGCTGGATTTATTGATTATTTTTCTCACCATAAAACAGGTTCTAATTGGTAAGGACGCAGTATAAAAAATGAATAAAAAAATAACCGTTAATTATATTTTCGTTTTGCTTTATCAAACGTTACTCATTATTACACCCATATTTACCATGCCCTATGTTATCCGAGTATTACAACCAGAAAATATAGGTATAGAAGCTTATGTAGGTTCAGTAGTGCAGCTTTTTATTGCGTTTGCTTCGCTAGGCATTGGTGACTATGGAAGGAAAGAAATTGCCGCCGTTATAGATAAACGTAACCTGAAAACAGAATTTTTCAGTTTATACACAATACAATTTGTGTTTTCAACATTAGTACTAGTTGTT
Organism: Listeria sp. ILCC797; assembly: GCF_900186185.1. Taxonomy (NCBI): domain Bacteria; kingdom Bacillati; phylum Bacillota; class Bacilli; order Caryophanales; family Listeriaceae; genus Listeria; species Listeria sp. ILCC797. The sequence continues at coordinate 80,264 of NZ_FYBS01000008.1, read as the reverse complement.
TATCTGGTCTTTGCGTTTTTAAGTACAAGCTATACACAATTATTTTTGATAAACAGTCTAACGATTCTGGCGTATGTATTAGATGTGACATGGTTCTTTACGGGGCAAGAAAATATGAAAAACATTATGATTCGTAATATGGTTGTCCGCATTGTGTCGATTATAGGAATTTTTATGCTAGTGAAAGAACCAGACGATTTATCAATATATATTCTTATCAATGCTTTATCTTTATTGCTGGGACAATTAGTTACGTGGATTCCACTTTTAAAACAATTACGAGGTTTCAGTATTAGCTTTCAATTAGTAAAAAAACATATTTTTCCTATATTAATTTTTGCTGTTGTTCCAATTCTAACACTCATTCCGACAGCGTTAAATAAAGTTATTCTAGGTAATGTTGCCGCTGAAGTAGATGTAGGGTTTTACAACCAATCATTCAAGCTAATTACGTTGTTCGTTGTCTTTGTAACAGCTCTTTCAACTGTAATGAGCCCGCGAATGGTTAAACAATACAATTCTAGGAGCAGAGAAAGCTTTGAAAGTTCATTTTATTTTTCTGTTCAATATGTGTCATTCAGTACTTTACCTATCGTAACAGGATTAATTGCGATAGCCCCGTCCTTTATACCTTGGTTTTTAGGTCAAGATTTTCAGGCCTCAGTCATTAATTTACAAATACTAGCTCCGAGTTTATTCTTTTCTGGCTTGGCAGGGGTTTTTGGGATTCAAGTACTTATCACTTCGGGGAAAAATAAAGCCTATACGAGTTCCGTATTAATTGCTTCTGTGTGCAGCTTTATCACGAACCTTATTTTGATTCCTCACTTGAAAAGCATAGGAACATCTATTGCTTATCTTATATTTACAATGGTGTTGTGTATACTACAGGCTTATTTTGCTAGATCATTTTTCGATGTAAAACAGACAATCAAGAAAATGAGGCCGTATGTATTGGCAAGTGGAGTTGCGTTTTTAGGAGAGATAGCCATTTCGTACTTCCGAATAGGATTAATGTATACAATGGTTTTGCAAGTTGTTGTAGGCATAGTTGTTTATGGTGCATTTTTAATTTTAAAGAAAGATTCCTTTGTTGAAAAGATAAAGCAAATTATTGTTGCGAGACAAGGAATGCGTCGATACAAAAGAAAGGAGTCTTAATATGTTTAATTTTAATAGTATCCAAAACATGCATAATCTTTTAAGGAAGAAAGAAGAACTGCTACAGGAAATATCTGGAGAAAAGATTGTTGTAGCTGGTGGAAGCAGTGTTTTATATAGTTTCAACACAGATGAAATTACTGAGGTTCTTGGGAAAGAAGTTATCAATTTTGGAGTTAATGTTGGGCTAGGATTTTCATATTTAGCCGAGTACATGGAGAAACATTTAAAAGAAGGAGATAGAGTGATTTTACCACTTGAGTTCAATCAATATACAAACCCTCCATATTATGTTTTTGGTTTCGGTATTGATATGTTTCTAGAAAAACAAATCCGTAGAAGACGAAAAAGATACAAGCAGAAATGGAAATTATTTTTACTATCTTTAAAACATGCATATAGTTCTTCAAATCCTGAAAAGATGGCTCGTCGAAAGCAAGCGAAATTTGGCAGAACAGGATGCTATCTAGAGTTAGATTCACAAATTTGTGAACCAGATAAGAAAAAACAAATTGCTTTTCCGAGCCACTATACCAGAACTGCAGCTATAGATGAAATTTTAAAGTTTATTGAAAGAATGGAAAAAAATAAAGTGAGTGTAACAATTCTGCCACCTGCTTTCTTCGCAAATGAAATTAATGAGAGCTATTTAGAACAACTCTATACGGAATTTAAAATATATTTACCAACAGGATTTAATTTTGAACTATTTCGTTTAGAGAAAGAAGAGGTATATGACTCGGTGTACCATGCTAATTCCAAAGGACAAAAGAGAGTAACAAACGCTTTAATTCACTTATTGGGAAAGGAACTAAAATGATATGTTATCCATTTTAAAAGAAAAATTTTTAAGTAAAGATGCAAAAGTTGCCATCGTGGGGCTTGGTTATGTGGGATTGCCACTTGCAATGGCTTTCTCTAGGAAAGGCTTCCAAACAATTGGGTTTGACATTAGCGAAAACAAAATTAATACCTTGCAAAAAGGTGAGTCTGATATTGCAGATATCAGTGATGAGGTGCTTAGAAAAGAATTGGCAAGCAATTTTAGTGTGACAAATGATGCCATAGCAATTAGTGCCGCGGATGCCATCATCATCTGTGTTCCTACGCCATTAACTGAAACAATGGAACCAGATATGAGTTACATTACAAATTCAATGGAAATTATTAAAGCACATGCCAAAAAAGGAGTCTTAGTATCGCTTGAAAGCACAACTTATCCAGGAACCACAAGAGAATTTATTTGCAAAACAATGGTAGATTGCGGCTTTGTTTTGGGAAAAGACTTCTTCGCTAGTTATTCCCCTGAACGTGTTGATCCAGGTAATAAAAAATATGACACATTAAACACACCTAAAGTAGTTGGTGGTGTGGACGAACCTTCAAAAGAACTTGGAGAAATCTTATATAGTCAAGTTATTGAGACGGTAGTTCCTGTTAACTCAGCGGAAGTTGCTGAAATGAGTAAGCTTCTTGAGAATACTTTCCGAAGTATCAATATTGCTTTTATTAATGAAATGGCTCTCTTAGCTGAAAAAATGGATATAGATATTTGGGAAACAATTGAGGCAGCTAGCAGTAAACCATTTGGTTTCATGAAGTTTACTCCTGGTCCTGGTATTGGAGGACATTGTATCCCTCTTGATCCTATGTATTTATCTTGGAAGGCTAAATCAAAAAATTTCTATAGTCGTTTTATCGAATTAGCTCATGAGACAAACCATCTAATGCCTGAAAAAATGGTAGAGCATGCTGCTGTTGCTTTAAATAAACACCAAAAAGCTATTAATGGGTCACGTATATTACTTGTTGGTATGGCTTACAAGGAAAATAGTAATGATTTGCGTGAATCTCCTGGATTGCATATTTACGAGGAGTTAAAAAAACAAGGTGCTCAAGTAGACTTTTGTGATCCTGAAGCGCCAGCTTTTCAAGATGTAAATGGAGACATCAAACATTCAATTAACCTAGAATATGGCACTTTTAATAACTACGATTTGGTTGTCTTATTAACCGGGCATAACATTTTTGATATGGAAGCCATTGGACAAAACAGTAGATTAATATTAGATACGAAGAATCTATTGAAAGATGGATTCGAAAATAAGAAAGTATCTTATGGAAAAATGGAAGAAAGAAAGTATTTGACCTATGAAAAATAAAAAGGTGCTGTTTTTTGTCACTGAATTTCCAACGTTATCAGAAACCTTTATTTTAAATCAAATAACAGGAGCAATTGATTTAGGCTGTGAGGTGCAAATTTTAGCCCTGAAACAGGGGAACATAGAGAAAGTGCATGCTGATGTCCAGAATTATAAATTACTAGAAAAAGTGACGTATTTGAATATTCCGAGCTCCAAAAAGGAACGGTTGAAACTAACTTTAAAAGGGATATTTACTAAACCTGCCATTGCTTTAAAAGGTTTAAACCGAAAAAGATACGGTAAAATTGTTTGGACGCTCGCACCGACTATATGCATGCAAAAAGTTCGTGCTTCAGCAGACTTAATTGTGTCCCATTACGGGAACGTCGGACTCATTGCGAGTATATTGCAAGACACCGGTTTTTTGAAGGGAGAGCAGGTGACGTTTTTCCATGGCTACGATTTAACCCGTACAATAAATCAAAAAGGTAAACAGTATTATAAATTCTTGTTCAAAACAAATACAAAATTATTACCCATAAGCATTTACTGGCGGCAACAGCTAATTAAGTTGGGCGCAAATAAAGAAAAAATTCAAGTACATCATATGGGAATTGATACTAAAACATTTGATTTTTATCCAGCAGTAGAAACTTATTCGGATGTTCGTTTGTTAATTGTTGCACGCCTTACACCTAAGAAAGGTATAGCAGATGCTATTAAAACAGTAAAAATTTTAAAAGCAAAAGGTATGGATGTTGTACTGAATATTTTAGGAGATGGCGATGAACGATTTGTATTAAAAGAGTTAGCTGAGAAATTAGATGTTATGGAGAATGTTAGATTTCATGGATTTAAGGAACAAAAGGCGGTCAAAGAGATGTTCATGCACAGTGATATTTTTCTTTTACCAAGCATTACAGCACCTGATGGCGATATGGAAGGGATACCTGTTTCGTTAATGGAAGCGATGGCACAGGGTAAACCAGTCATTTCAACAGTTCATAGCGGAATACCGGAACTCATTGATGATAAGAAATCAGGGTTCTTAGTTCCTGAAAATAGTCCTGAAGAAATTGCGAATGCTATTATTTGCTACACTGAACTTGATGAGCAAAAGAAATTAGATATGCTTACTGAGGCAAGAAAAAAAGTTGAAACTGAATTTAATATTCACATGTTAAATGAAAAACTATTTTAAAAATATGAGGTGGAAAATGGATAATTTATCACAGAAAGAGCAATTAGATATTTTAAACCAATACTTCCTATCAACCGCTGAAGCGATGGAGATATTAGCTATATCTAGACAAAGTTTTTATTCGCTTATAAATAGAAATAAAATTACAAAGATAAAAAAAGGTGGGGCAGTATTGTTTTTTAGAGATGAAATTTTAGGGAGAGCTGAGAATCAAGTTATACTCAGGAAAAAATATCGCCCTTATGACCGTAAATATTAATCAAGGAGGAGTTATTATGCAAAACACTATCTTAGTAACAGGTGGAGCAGGATTTATTGGAAGCCATTTAGTTCAAGAGTTAGTTAAAGAAAACAAAGTTGTTGTAGTGGATAATTTAAGCACAGGAAAGCTCGAAAATTTACCAAGTGAAGCTGTTTTTTGGGAAGGGGACGTATGTGATCTTCAGACTATCGAAATCTTATTTGAACAATACACTTTTGACTATGTCTATCATCTAGCTGCTATTGCAAGTGTGGCAGAAACAGTCAATCGTCCAATATCTTCTCATTATGTTAATACAGACAGTACAATTTTCTTATTAGAAGCATGTCGAAATCAAGAGGAACCAATCAAAAAATTTGTATTTGCCTCTTCGGCAGCAGTGTACGGGGCAGAACCTACTTTACCTAAAACAGAAACATCGGCCATTGATCCATTAACGCCATATGGCATAGATAAATATAGTTCGGAAAAATATGCCGTATCGTATGGGAAATTATTCAATCTCAATGTATCTGTAGCTAGATTCTTTAATGTCTATGGTCCTAGGCAAAATCCAAGCTCCCCTTATTCAGGTGTATTATCTATAATGGCGAATACAGCTATGCAACTAAAAGAAGGAGTGAAGACGAATTTTAATGTATATGGAGACGGGGAACAAGTTAGAGATTTTGTTTATGTAAAAGATGTTGTACAAGGGTTGAGACTTCTTGGGGAGAAAGAAAGTAGTAATGGTGAAGTATTCAATATTGCTTCTGGCGAAAAATATACATTAAATGAAGTTTTAGAAGTGTTTGAGAAACTGATTCATGTTGAAATTCCAAGAGAATATTATCCTGCTAGAAATGGTGATATTAAGTACTCTTTTGCCACGATTGCCAAGATTAAAACTTTAGGGTATGTACCTAAGTTCAGTATTCTACAAGGTTTGGAAGCATACTTGGATACAGAATTAAGTGTCTTAGTGTAATTAATCAGAAATGAGAATATCTTAAAAGCAATCAAATGGAGGAGAAATTTTTGAAGAAACATATATATTTTCTTGATTCTTTGAGGGGAATAGCAGCAGTAACAGTTGTCTTAGCACATTTTGCAGAAACCTATAGTACAAATCCGATTTTCAAAGAATTATTTGAACCGCTTGGAAGGAGTGCGGTGATTCTATTTTTTGTCTTAAGTGGAATCGCATTAAGTTTAAGTTTAGAAAAAATGAATGAGCTAAGATTTAGGACTTATTTTTCATATCTAATCAAACGATTTTGTAGAATTTACATCCCGTTTTTTGTCATTATTTTATTAGCAGAGGTTATTTTTGCAATCCTTCAACCAGAAGGGATTAGTGGTCTATCGGCTTGGTTCAATAATGTTGGGAGCCGGTACAATGATATGCATACAGTAGTTTCCAACTTATTGATGCTGGGACAAGATGTGGATAAAATTGATCCAGTTATTTGGTCGCTTATCATTGAGTTGCGAATTTCTATTATTTTTCCAGTGCTATACATTTTTGTGAAGAGAAATAATATTTATGTATCAATGGTGGCACTATTTGCCTCATTCTTTATAGGGCTAGCTCTTCTCATGTTGCTAAATTCTAAATTATTAATTGGAGCGACGGTATTTAATGTAGGATTCTTTATTGCTGGAATTTTATTAAGCTTACATTGGCAAAATATAATGGCGTTTAGTGCAAGAGTTAAAATTTTTCTTTTGAGTTTAGCAATAATCCTCTACTTGCATGTTAGCATATTTAATTTGCTCGGGGTTACACAGAAACAGGCTATTTCTGATGTTGTGATAGGAGTTGCTTGCGTTACAATTTTACTTCTATGTTATCAAACGGAGAGGGCGCAAAAGTATCTGGAGAACAAAGTCTTTTTATGGTTAGGAAAAATATCGTTTAGTGTATATCTAGTACATTGTGTAGTGTTCATACCAGCTATCTATATATTGACTTCTTTCGGAGTATCAATAGGGTTCATACAATTAATTAGCGTGCCATTTATTCTAGGAGTGGCGACTATTTATTATCAGCTTATTGAAAAGCAGTCCATTCATATAGGACGTTATTTGAGTAACAATCTGAAATCAGGTAAAGAAGAATATGTAGTTCATAATGGATAGCAAAAAAGGCAGCTTTGAGTGATATGCCCGCTAAGATTAGACTCTTAGGGGCATATCATTCGTAAGCAATGCCTTTTTTACTGCATCAAATTATTCGTTGCGTCTTTCACGACAACGTCATGGGCGCCGCCTTCTACGATGGAAGTCGCCGAAACGAGCGTGATTTTAGCTTTTTGCTGAAGTTCGGGAATGTTTAGGGCGCCGCAATTGCACATGGTTGAGCGGACTTTGTTCAAACTGATTTCCACGTTGTCTTTTAGCGAGCCGGCATACGGCACGTAGGAGTCTACGCCTTCTTCAAAGGACAATTTTTTGTCGCCACCCATGTCATAACGTTGCCAGTTGCGCGCGCGGTTAGCGCCTTCGCCCCAGTATTCTTTCATGTAGGTGCCGTTTAAATTGACTTTGTTAGTTGGGCTTTCATCAAAACGAGAGAAGTAGCGGCCTAGCATGATGAAGTCGGCACCCATCGCGAGCGCGAGCGTCATGTGGTAATCGTAAACGATGCCGCCGTCAGAACAAATCGGAATGTAAATGCCGGTTTCCTCGAAATATTCGTCGCGCGCTTTGGCTACATCGATTACCGCGGTTGCTTGGCCGCGGCCAATGCCTTTTTGTTCGCGCGTAATGCAGATGGAGCCGCCGCCCACACCGACTTTGACAAAATCGGCGCCAGCTTCTGCGAGAAATCTGAAGCCGTCACGGTCAACGACATTTCCAGCGCCCACTTTTACGGAATCGCCGTATTTGTCGCGGATAAAATCAAGCGTCAGTTTTTGCCATTCGGAGAAACCTTCCGAAGAATCGATACATAAAATGTCGGCGCCAGCTTCTACTAGAGCGGGCACTCTTTCCTCATAGTCGCGCGTATTAATCCCCGCACCGACCACATAACGCTTGTTTTCATCCAAAAGTTCTAGTGTATTTTCTTTGTTCGAGTCATAATCTTTGCGGAAAACGAAGTAGGCGAGGTGATTCGTTTCATCTACGAGTGGAAGGGCGTTCAGCTTGTTATCCCAAATGATGTTGTTTGCTTCTTTCAAACTCGTCGTGTGGCTTGCCGTAATTAATTTTTCAAACGGCGTCATGAAATCGCGTACGAGCTCCGTTTTGTCCATGCGCGTTACGCGGTAATCGCGGCTTGTGACAACGCCTAGTAGCTTCCCGTGAGCGGTGCCATCTTCTGTGACCGCCATCGTGGAGTGACCGCTTGCTTCTTTCAAATCCAAAACGTCCTGTAAAGTTTGGTCAGGGCGAATATTCGAATCGCTAATGACAAAACCAGCTTTGTGATTTTTGACGCGCGATACCATGCGAGCCTCACTTTCAATGGATTGTGAACCGTATATAAACGAAACGCCACCTTCTTTAGCGAGAGCAATCCCCATGTTGTCGTCTGAAACAGCTTGCATGATTGCCGAAACGAGCGGAATATTCATCGTAATCGCAGAAGTTTCTCCGCGCTTGAATTTCACAATCGGAGTCTTCAAACTCACTTCTTTCGGCACACACTCCTTAGAGGAATAGCCAGGGACAAGCAAAAATTCACTAAATGTACGAGATGGTTCGTTAAAATAAAATGCCAATGCGAACACTCCTTTAAATGATATTATAAAATACTTTAATTATTTCAAGAAGTGGGTGGAAAGTCAACGCCTAAAATAGATTTAATCAAAATGAAATGTTTTTTCCAATTGTTCGCGCAGAAAATTAAAAGAAATGCCCGCTCGGGGCATTTCTTTTAATTTGCCACTTTCACGAATTTATAACTATACGGTGATCCGAAAGCGTGTTTTTGAACGCCAGTAATCTTTTTGTTTTGCAAAACCGCCGTTTGATGTTGATAAAGAGGGAGAATGGCCGCGTCCTCGTCTAAAAGTACTTTCTCCGAAGCCACAAAAGCATTCCAGCGTTTTAACGGTTCATTCGCCAGTTCCGCATCCGTCGAACGCACAAGTTTATCATATTTCTCGCTATGGTAACTCATCGAATTGTTGTAGTAATCCGATAAAAACAAACTGCTGTACGTCCATGGGTCTTTAAAATCGGGCATCCAAGCGGCTAGAGATAAATCGTAATCGCCTGTACGCGTGAGTTCTGACGCAGCTTTTGCTGGCATCGTTTTCACTTGAATCGTAAGACCAGGCAGGCTCGTTTCAAGCTGGTCTTTCAAGAATGCAAAAATCGTTTTTGTTGTATCTTGGTCATCGCCAAGCAGCTCCAGCGTAATTTTATCCGTCCCAAGCTCAGCCTGCGCCTTCTTAAAGTAGGTTTTCGCACTCGCTAGGTCATACACTAAATGGTCGCCGCTATCCGTTCTAAAATCGGCGCCCGTTTCTGGGTTTTGGACAAAATCTTTCGGCATCAAGCCATTTGCAGGGAATGAACCATCGCCGAGGACATCATTTGTGAGCAGTTCCTTGTTGATGGCTAGGTTAAGCGCGTGCCGCAAATTGTTATTCGCAAGCGGAGTCGCTTTGCCGTCGCGCTTTTGATTGAGCTTCAAATAGCTAATGAGCGCATCTTTTTCGCTAACAAAATCGTCGCGGTCTTTAAATTGCTTCGCATATTCACCAGAAAGTGGCGCGCGATCAGCGCTATTCGTTTCATACAAATTTACCCCAGCATTAATATCTTTCGCCACATTCACGTGAATTTCATCGACCGCCACGTTTTTCTTATCCCAGTAATGGTCATTTTTCGCGTAAGTCCAGCTTTTGCTCGTGTTCCCGTCCCACTCCTTCATTACAAAAGGCCCGTTGTAGAGCGTATGCGCCGCATCAGTTCCGTATTTATCACCCGTTTTTTCAACAAAAGATTCTTTTTGGGGGAAAAATGTCTCAAATGAGAGCAGTGAAATAAAATAAGGAACCGGCTTTTTAAGCTTTATTTGCAAAGTGTGGTCGTCCACCGCAGTAGCTGCCAGTTCTGTTGGCGCAAGCTTCCCGTCATTGATTTCTGCCGCGTTTAATATCGAGTCTTTAAAAAGCGCGGCGTACCCGGGAGCCGTTTTTGGATTAACTGCGCGCTGCCACGCGTAAACAAAATCGCGCGCCGTAATGACTGACCCGTCTGACCATTTCGCATCGTCTTTTAGTTTAATCGTATAAGTCATTTGGTCGTCGCTAATTTCTGGCATTTCAGCTGCCACGCCTGGTACAAAATTATCTTTTTCATCCAATGTATATAAACCTTCAAAAACTTGATTTTGTGCGGTAAAACTCGTAAAGTCTTCTTCGTTTGTCGTATTTAGCGTCAAAAGTTCACTTGTTTCAAGAAAATTGACTTTTTTAGTCGCTGTTTCATTCGCCGAACTGTTTCCGCAAGCTGCAAGCACCAAAAATGATAAAATCGAAAAAATGGCAATCCCTTTTTTTATGTGAATCATGCGTGACCCTCCTATTTTCATATGGTTTATTAATTATAAGTATTCCGACAAGATAAGTCAACATTAGTTTCTTGAAAATGAATTTGTTTTTGTGAGAACATACATTCTATGGTATTCTGTAATAGAGTGAGGGGTGACGATGATGGAAACAGTAAGGATATCTGTTAGAAAGCTTGTTGAATTTCTGTTGAAATCAGGAAGCGTTGACAGTCGTGGTATGGGCGCTGAACGCGCACAACTTGGAACAAAAGTACATCAAGAGCTACAAAACAGTGCGGGCGAAAACTATCAAAAAGAAGTGCCACTTCAAATCGAATATGTGTATCAAGATATCCTTTTTAAAGTTGATGGCCGAGCTGACGGGATTATTGCTGAGTCAACAATTGATGAAATCAAGTCAACCTACACGCCGTTTGGGGAAATTGCAGAAGATGGTCAGGAAGTTCATTGGGCGCAGTTGATATGCTACGGTTATTTTTATGCGAAACAAGAAGAAAAAGCAACTCTCACTTTACAATTAACCTATTATCATTTAGATGAAAAACAAGTAACGCGTTTTGAACGCACGATGAGTTTTGCGGAAATGGAAGCCTTTTTTCAAGATTTAATCGCCGAATACGCGGTTTGGACGAAACTTCGCCTTGATTTTGAAGCCAAAAGAAACGCTTCGCTACAAAAATTGCAATTTCCTTTTGAAAAATATCGTAAAGGTCAGCGTGAACTTTCCATTGCGGTCTACCGGACAATTAGCAATCAGGATAAATTGTTTTGCGAAGCTCCAACTGGAATTGGTAAAACGATGTCCACTATTTTCCCAACTTTAAAAGCAATGGGCGAGAAAAAGGTGGATAAAATTTTTTATTTAACAGCTAAAACAATTACGCGCCAAGTGGCAGAAGATGCCGTGGAAGGTTTAAGAAGGCAAGACATAAATTTGCGTACTGTCACGATTACAGCAAAAGATAAAATTTGCTTTTTAGATGAACGCCGCTGTGAACCAGCTTTTTGCCAATATGCTAATGGCTATTACAGCCGCGTAAATGATGCCATGATGGACCTCGTGCGAAATGAGCAAACTATTTCCCGGGAAATAATTGAAAAATATGGGCGCAAACATGTCGTTTGCCCGTTTGAATTATCATTAGATACCGCCATCTTTTGTGATATGATTATTTGTGACTACAACTATTTGTTTGATCCAACAGTATATTTAAGACGTTTCTTCTTAGAAAACAAAGGAAACTATGCGTTTTTGATTGATGAGGCACATAATTTAGTGGAACGTGCAAAAACCATGTATTCAGCGGAACTTTCCAAACAGCTCATTTTAAATGTGAAAAAAAGTTTATCCAAATCAGATAAAGCAATTTATACGGCGGTAAACGAATTAAATCGCGATCTCATTCAATTTCGCAAGCTGTGTGATGAAAAAACGCGTATTTTTATTCAAAAAGAACCCGCGACCGAATTTAATCAACATGTCAGTGATTTTGTGGACGCTACTAAAGAATGGCTACCTATGAATGCCGCAGCAAACAATTATGACGAAGTATTAGAATTGTTTTTTGAAGCAACACATTATCTGAAAATGACGGAGTTTTACGCTGAAAATTACAATACACTAATAGAAACTAGCCGAGATACGCGCATTAAGCAAATTTGTATTGATCCCGCAGAAATTTTACGTGGAAAAATGGATTTAGGTGTTGCCAGCATTTTGTTTTCTGGGACGTTAAATCCGTTGGGGTACTACAGTGACGTGCTTGGCGGGGAAGAAGACACAACCAAATTGACGTTTCCATCTCCTTTTTCACCCCAAAAATTAAAAATCATTTCCCCGACGTTTGTTCGCACGCGCTACCATGTTCGGGCGTCTAGCTACGAGCGGATTGTGGATTGCATCGCGGCGCTTCGTAAGGCAAAAGCAGGGAATTATATGATGTTTTTCCCGTCCTATGCTTATATGGAGGCTGTTTATGAAGCGTTTATCGCGCGCTTTCCTGATGTTGCGGTAATCAAACAAGCCACAAATATGGCTGAAATGGAGCGAGAAACCTTTTTAGCGGAGTTTCAAGAACAGCGCGAAATGCTAGGATTTGCGATATTAGGCGGAATTTTTTCAGAAGGTGTGGATTTAAAAGGCGCGCGTTTAATCGGCGTCGGCGTTGTCGGAGTTGGCCTCGCGCAACCGTCTGAAGAGCAAAACCTCGTGCGAGACTACTACCAAATGAAGTTGAACCAAGGCTTCTATTACGCCTATCAAATCCCCGGATTAAATAAAGTCCTTCAAGCGGCAGGGCGCGTCATTAGAAGTGAAGGGGACAAAGGTGTCGTGCTCCTACTTGATGACCGCTTTCAAGAAGCCAGATACCGAAAGGAATTCCCGGCCCACTGGCAGCATATTTGTTTTGCCACAAATCAAAATCAGTTGGAAAATGAATTAACCCATTTTTGGAAAAAACAGGAGGAAAATCATGATTAAATTAGTCGCAATCGACATTGATGGAACACTTTTAAATGATGAGCATGAAATAACAGAAGGCGTCAAAAAGGCGATTTTAGCTTTACGTGAAAAGCAGGTCAAAGTAGTTTTATGTACAGGTCGCCCGCTTTCTGGAATTGAAAAAAGCCTGAAAGAACTTGATTTGTTCCATTCAGGCGATGTAGCCATTACAATGAATGGCGCTGTTACGCTAGCGACCGAAACGCGTGAAGTCATTGTGGAAACAACACTTGAAAAAGCTGATTTGCAGCGTATCTTTGATTTTTGCGCCCCGTTTCAAGCGCATGTCACCTATTTTGATACGACTAACATGTATGTGCCGCATGAAGAAATTTCGATTTTAACTTGCCAAGATTCGCTACTCCTAAATACGGCACTTTACTACCAACCCGTTGAAAAGGCGGCAAACGACATTCAAATCCCTAAAATTATGCTACTCGACGAACCCGAAAAAATCGTTGAAGTGATGCAAAACTTACCAGCGGAGTTGAAAAACGATTATTATATCGTGCGCAGTGTCCCTTACAACCTTGAATTTCTTCATAAAAATGTTAGTAAAGGCGAGGCGCTAAAAACACTTTCGGCTAAACTTGGTATAGATGCGCGTGAAGTTTTATGTCTCGGCGATGCTGAAAATGATATCACGATGATGGAATTTGCCGGAACCGCTGTAGCGATGGGGAATGCCACACAACATGTTAAACAATTAGCGACATTCGTTACAAAATCCAACAATGAAGATGGCGTTCGGCACGCACTGGAAAAATTCATTTAAACGCACATTTTGGTTGGTGCAAATCATTTAGTATACTTGTATCTTTTAGGCAATTGCCCTTTAAACGAGGTGGATTTAATCATGAGTTTTTTTATCGGGGTAAAAGTATTGGAGTCTTCACGCAAGAAAATGGATTTCGGTGCAATGCCATTTTTCTGACGTGTAGTGATTGTGTTTTTATAGAAGGTAGCAGAATCAATGGTTGATCTGCCTTTAAACGCGAACAGTTTTTGGTAGGTTGCCAGATTTTGCAGAATGATTTTGTTATTGGTAAACGAAAAAGTTTTCACATTTCCAAAAGGGAACACATCAAAATTGCTCGGTGCGGTGTCAAGATTGAACGAATTATCGCGAATATATAGCCTTGTAACAAGTGCTCGCTCTCGTCCTGGACGCCACGTAATGGCACTAGGGCGACTTTTTTTAGTAGCCAGATTTGTGACAACAGAATTGTAAGCAAAGTCTATTGATTGCACGCTATTGTCAACGGCCAAAAATTTATTCCGAACATTCGTCGCCTGATTACTTTTGATGTTAAACGTGCCGCCTGAAATAACAATGCCCTCATCTGCCGAGTTTAGGAAAACGTTGCTGTAAATGTCTGCTCGTCCAATAGTAAGCAAATAAAGCGCGTTATCAACAATTTGTTCAAAGCGATTTCCCTTTATAAGAAAAGAATTGACACCAGTACTCATCGCAACAACCGCCTGATTAACCTTGTAAAATTTGTTGTTCAAAAGCTTAAATTGATTACTAGAATTGCCTTGAATGGTTACCGAGCGGTTCAAGTCACCATCTCGATTTGAATATTCAAAACCATTGTTAATAAAATTGTTTCGCTCTATCGTTACATTTTTGGAGTTCTCAAGTAAAACCGAACTATCCGTTTTATAATACCCATATTTTTTTGAATAGCCCGTAAATGTATTGTTAGATAAATTTAAGTTTTGGACTTTCGAGAAATAAAGGCTACCTCGACCTCGTTTAGCCAAATCAAACGTAATATTTTTAATCGTAATATTTTGTTTGCCAGTTGCATATGAGATGAGGTAAGGCGTTTTATTTCGTCCCGTCCCGTTAAAATTTGCTTTAATTTCAGAACCAGCAGCATGCCCAATCAAATTCACTTGCACGTTCGTGATGGGCTTGTCCACCGTATACACAGCCTCTTTTTTACTTTTTAAATAAATCGTTCCCGTTTTCCCTGTTATAACAGATTCAAGTGGAATGGTTGACCTCGCGAACGCATTTTTGCTTGGAAATGCCGCAAAAATACAAATCGTCAGAAGACTGACAAGGAAGATCGTGACATAGAAAATCCCATTTTTTCTCACTGAAAGCTCCTCCTTCTTTCGAATTTGAATGTGAACTATCCAACACATTCTTTAAACCATACCCGTTTTTAGGAAAGCTAGTTTAAGCGTTTTTCGAATGAAAGGCGCTGTTTTCAGGCGATTACCGCGATTTAGTAGAGCTTGTAAGGAGGATTTAAGCGAAATGAAAAAACCATGAAACATTTGCTCCATGATTTTTAAACCTTATCTTTTAGAACTTCCTTTAGCGAATGATAGGCAGGAATGTCGACGCTTTGGTTAAGCTGTATCATTTGCTGCGCCATTTTTGGGGTGATGCCTGATAAAACGAGCTCGATGCCAAGTAGTTTTAAAACGCTAGCTAGGTTAAACAGCATTTTGACGAGTGTAGATTCGAAAGTGGTGATGGCCGATAAATCGATGCATAGGTAATCAACATTTAGCTGGCTACAACGCGTTGTTGTGGTTTCCATCAACTGTTCAGCACGTTCATGGTCGACGCGGCCAACTAAAGGTAAGATGGCGATATGGTCGGTAATGGAAATAATCGGCGTGCTAATTTCTGCAATTAAATGTTGTTGCGCGTTTAGGTGTTGCATGATTTGTGTGAAATATAAGTCGGTGAATTGTTCGTTAATCGCATCAAAGGCAAAGTTTATCGATTGAATTGCTTCTGAGTATTGCGCTTTCGAAATCGAATCGGTGGCAATCGCAAATTTTCCCGTCCATTTTAGAAATTGATACCGCAGTTTATCCAAAGTCATAAGCACTTCGGGTAGTGGAACTTCGTTTTCCATGCGACGCTTGTACATGTGGTCGAGCCATTTTGTAAGCGAATTTTCGAATTGGCTTTTATCCGGGTTAAAAAAATCAATAATCAAATTGGCAGTTTGTTTACTATCTGCGCGTAATTCCTCTTTGTAAAGCGGTTCGTACACGAAACTTGTGTACGGTTTTTTCATGGAGTAGATGGAATCAAGCCAGTCGGAAATCATATCAGCAGTGTGCGTGCGCAAAAAATCAGTAATGCCTTTTTGCGATTCTTGCATAGGTGATGCCCCCTTTGAATAGCCGCTTTTCTTCTTCCTTATTCTATTCCGAAAATAGTGTCTTGTCTATCGTATTTGGGAAAAATTTAACTTTTTTTAGGAAAATAAAAAAATCACGCGAATTTTTGTCTGTCATGTTATAATAGGAAAGAATGAACTTGAAAGGGAGTTTTTTGTGGGACTACAAGAGGAATTACGCACTTTGCAGCCTGTTGTTATGGATCTTTTTACGCAATCAGTAGCCTCTAACCGCTTGTCGCATGGCTACTTATTTGCTGGGGCAAGAGGCACTGGAAAAAAACAAATGGCGCTTTGGCTCGCAAAAAGTTTATTTTGTTTAGAGCAGACAAAAGAGTCACTTGTTTGCGGGAAATGTGTCAATTGTACCCGAATCGAAAATCATAACCATCCAGACGTTCACTTTTTAAAACCTGACGGATTAAGCATTAAAATCGACCAAGTTCGTGAGCTGAAAATGGAGCTTACGAAACGAGGTATGGAATCCGACAAGAAAGTACTTATTATTGAAGAAGCCGATAAAATGACGCTTCAATCGGCAAACAGTCTTCTTAAATTTATTGAAGAACCAGAGCCGGGCATGCTCCTTTTATTTTTAACCGAAAATCAAAGCCAAATTTTACCGACAATTGCTTCGCGTTTGCAGCCCGTCCAATTTAAAGAATTGAACTTTAATCAGCTGGTCGAGCGACTTGTTGCTACGGGAATTGCGGAACAGAAAGCACGAATATACGCAAGTTTAACCGGAAGTATCGACGAAGCCATGCACTTTGAAGAAGATGAATTTTTCGCAGATGCAAGAAGTGCCGCCGTAAAATTATATGAAGGTTTGTATCATTCGGGCCCAAATCCACTTATTTTTATTCAGGAAACATGGATGCCGTTATTTAAGGAAAAAGAGAATCTTAAAATCGGGCTAGATTTGTTCATGCTTCTGCTCCGGGATGTGCTACATATGGCGCTTTCTCCGGAATATCAACTGATTTGTGTGGGACAAAAAGACATGCTAAAAAACGATGCACTTAAATTTTCGTTAACGAAAATTACCCGTGATATCGAACTAATTTTGAGTGCTAAAACAAAACTGGATTCAAATATGAATCCGCAACTTTTAATGGAGCAACTTGTATTAAAAGTTCAGGGAGGTCATTCAATTGATTAAAATTGTTGGTGTCAGATTTAAAGACGCTGGTAAAATATACTATTTTTCGCCTGGCGATTTAGACATTGCTGAGGATCAGGGCGTTATTGTAGAAAATGCGCAGGGGATTGAATTTGGGCGCGCCGTCATTGAACCTAGGTTTGTCGACGAAGAAGATGTGGTCTTACCACTTAAAAATGTTGTGCGAATCGCAACGAAGGCAGACTATAAATGCGTAGCAGAAAACCGTGAATCTTGTAGTGAAGCGCTCAGTCTTTGCGCAGAAAAAATTATGGAACACAAAATTGATATGAACCTAGTCGATGTTGATTATACGTTTGACCGAAATAAAATCATTTTTTATTTTACAGCAGAAGGTCGTGTGGATTTCCGTGAGCTCGTGAAAGATTTAGCTTCCGTATTCAGAACGCGTATCGAGTTGCGGCAAATTGGTGTGCGAGATGAAGCCAAATTGCTTGGCGGAATCGGACCATGTGGACGCATGCTTTGCTGTTCCACTTTCCTAGGTGATTTCGAACCCGTATCAATTAAAATGGCGAAAGACCAAAATTTATCGCTTAACCCTACAAAAATTTCAGGTTTATGTGGACGCTTAATGTGCTGTTTGAAATATGAAAACGATGAATATGAAGTTGCAAAACGAGAAATGCCAGATGTCGGAACGGTCATCACAACGCCAGAAGGAACTGAAGCGAAAGTAACAGGCATCAACTTGTTACAACGTCTTTTGCAGGTACGCATGCCTGAAGAAGAAACGATTCTTGAATACACATTAGATGAAATCCGTCCGTTTAACTCATTTCTAGCAAAGTCTTGAGGTGAAAATAATGGAGAAAAAAGCACTTTTTGATTCAGTAAGCAACATGGAAGAACAAATTGGTGAGCTTTATCAACAGCTTGGCGAACTCAAAACGAGCTTAGCCCAAATGATTGAAGAAAATAACCGCCTAGAATTCGAAAATGATCTTTTGCGAAAGCGCCAAGGAGAGTCGAGCGAAAAATTGCAAGACTTACATGAAAAAGGCGTCATGGCAAAAGAACGCAAAGAAGCGATGCAACAAATGATTGAACAAAACGCCGGCCACGAAAATTTAGTGAAGCTTTATAAAGAAGGTTTTCACGTCTGCAACGTTCACTTCGGCAGCCCGCGCGGCAATGACGAAGATTGCTTGTTTTGCCTATCATTATTAAATAAAAAGTAAACATGGCCTTTCTCTCGGAAAACGGGGAGAGGCCTTTTCTAAGGAGATGAAACGATTGTTAAGAGATGACGAACGACTTGATTATTTACTTGCAGAAGAAATGCGGATTATTCAGAGTCCATCTGTCTTTTCGTTTTCTCTTGACGCCGTTTTGCTAGCCCATTTTACATACATTCCCCGAAAAAAAGGCGATATCGTGGACCTTTGCAGCGGAAATGGCATTATTCCTCTCCTTCTTAGCAAGCACACGGAAGTTCCCATCACGGCTGTTGAGATTCAACCACGACTAGCCGACATGGCGCGCCGAAGTGTTTCATACAACCAATTAGCTGCCCAAATTACCATTTTAGAAGCGGATCTTCGTGAGGTCACAAAAACGCTTGGTAAGGAAAAACATCAAATTGTGACATGCAATCCGCCGTATTTCAACACGCCCCCATCTAGCAAGGTGAACGCCAATGAGCACTATAAAATTGCGCGCCATGAAGTCATGTGTACCCTTGAAGACACCGTCCGAGTGAGCGCAGAGCTTCTCAGACAAGGCGGCAAAGCAAGCTTTGTTCACCGTCCTGACCGCCTCGTTGACATCATGGATTTTATGCGCAAATATCGCTTGGAACCAAAGCGCGTGCAATTTGTTCACCCCCACCTAGACCGCGACGCCAATATGGTTCTTGTTGAAGGGATAAAGGATGCGAAATCAGGCGTGCGCTACTTGCCACCCATTTTTGTGCACGAACAAAACGGCGACTACACCCCACTTTTAAAGGAGATTCTATATGGCGAAGGCAAGTGAACATTTTTTTTACGTATTAAAATGTAACGACGACACATTCTACGGCGGCTATACGACTGATGTTTTGCGCCGCGAAGCCGAACATAATGCCGGCATTCGCTGTAAATACACCAAAACGAGGCGTCCCGTCAAGGTTATTCACACGGAGAAATTTTCAACCAGAAGCGAGGCGACCAAAGCGGAAGCTGCGTTTAAAAAGTTGTCGCGGAAGCAGAAGGAAATTTATTTGAAGGAGGGGGAAACGGGTGAAATCACAGAAGAGTTTTGAACGAGAGGCCGGCGCGCTTTATTTGGTCCCGACACCAATTGGCAACTTGGAGGATATGACTTTCCGTGCGATTCGCATGCTTAGTGACGCCGATTTAATTGCTGCGGAGGATACGCGAAACACGATTAAACTGCTTAACCATTTTGATATCCACACAAAAATGGTGAGCTACCATCAATACAGTGAGCTTGGTCGCCAAAATGAACTGGTCAAACAAATTGCAGGCGGCATGAAAATCGCGCTCGTAAGTGACGCCGGAATGCCGTCCATTTCCGATCCCGGCCACGAACTTGTTGCGGCGTGCCTTGCCGAAAATTTGACAGTCATTCCACTCCCCGGAGCAAACGCCGCTTTAACCGCACTCATCGCGTCAGGCCTTGCCCCGCAGCCGTTTTATTTCTATGGTTTCCTGCCGCGACAAAATAAAGAGCGAAAAGAAGCACTCCTTGAACTATCCGAACGCCGCGAAACATGGATTTTATACGAATCCCCACATCGCCTCAAAGAAACGCTCAAAGCGATGGCGAAAATCACGGGTGAATCGCGCAAAATCACGCTCTGTCGCGAACTCACGAAACGCTACGAAGAATTTCTCCGCGGCACAATTTCGGAAGCACTCACTTGGGCTGAAAACGAGAACGTCCGTGGCGAATTTTGTCTAATTATCGAAGGAAACGAAAATCCCACGTCAACAACCGCCGCCTGGTGGACCAACCTAACCATTAAAGCGCACGTTGAAAGTGTGATGGCACAAAATGATCTATCTTCAAAAGAAGCAATTAAAATAGTCATGAAAGAACGCGAACTCCCAAAACGTGAAGTTTACGGGGCGTATCATGAGCTGGATCAAAAGAGTGATTGATATGGACAATTTCAAAAGAGATTAGAAAACTTGCTGTCAAGCAGCAACGGAAAAATCCCCAGCAACTCTTGATTTGCTGGGGATTTGTTTTGTGTTTATCATTCATTGAGTATGGCGTGAAACGTTTTTTCTGCCGAACTTTTTGTTTGAATCACAAGTTTTTCAACATTATTTTCCAGATAAATGACTTCAATGACCCTTCCCGGTTGGATTTGGTCGAGTGCTTCATTAAACACCGTTTTTTCAACAGTAACGAGCTTTGTTGTGTAATCTTTTAGCGCTACTTCCAGGTCTAGAGAAACGGTTACTTTGGCGTCAGACATGCTGTTTAGAGGTCGCATTCCAGTTACTGTAGCATAACTTTTGACACCCTCTCTACCAATTTTAACGGCTTCCGCATCCATGAATCCTTGTTTTATCCCGAATTCTTCAAATAAATGTTGTGTTTCATCTTGTGAAAGCGTTGGGTCGCCATTTTTAGGAAGTCCGACTTTTCGCGCATCATTTGTTACAACTTGGATTGGAGCGCCAATTTGTAAGGCTGCTAATTGTGTCAGGGGAACAATGGTTGTCACCTGTCCTTGGAAATTTTCGCCAGAGCGTTTGACGACATCTAATTGGATTTCGACTTGTGGCTGTTCGTTCACGTAAGTTCCTGTTTGGGTGAAGTTACGAATGATGCCTAATGCGGCTTCCCCGTTTTTCACCTTTGCGCTTTTGAGTCCGAAAAGGGAAAGTAGTGTGGAACAAACGATTAATGCAATACCGCCGTAAATTCCAATTTTGAATAGAGAACTTTCAACGGTGACACTTAAGTCATCGTTACTCAAAAAGAATATATAAATCATTGTTCCGACAATTGACAGAGATCCAAGTGTTGATAATAAACGAGATAATTTTTTCATTTTTATTCTCCTAACCTTCTTTTAGTAAATAGACAATTTTTTTATACATATCTGAAGACTTTTTATATTGCCTTTTTTTCTCGGCGCAAATGCCAAGGGTTTCATATAGCGGGACTAGTCGCTCGATAATCGGGTTCTCTTCAAAATACATTATGCAGGATTCTGCTTCTTCTTCCGCGAGTTGATAGTCACCGTTTGAAATAGCAAGCATCGCTTTGTAAAATCGCAATGCATAACCTTGGTCGCTATTTTTAGGAAGTTTTTCGAGTTCTTCAATCAGTATAGCAAGCCTATCGAATTGTTTTCCTAATAAGGCGATATCGGCCCTGTAGATTTTTATTAATGTAAAAAATGTTTCTTCGACTTCTGAAGAGTGTTGTAAAAACGTATTAAAACGTTCGCTTTCTGACTCAGCCTCAACCAACTTTCCTGTTTTAATAAGCATGACGATGCGATTGTTAAAAATGGTAATGAGATAAGTTCCTTTTATTGTTAAATCCAAATGAGCTACATTTTCTTCGGCTTTCGATAGACTAATCAATGCTTCCTCGGAAAAACCTAAATAAAAATAATAGTTGCTTTGTAAAACATAAAAGCTTGGGAGATGATAATTTAAGTTCTTTAGTTGAATTTTTTGCATTGCCTCATCTAAACTCTTCTTTGCCACCTCAAATTTTCTCAGTGTAAGCAGAATTTCAACTTCTATTTTTTTTACGGCAAGCCAAGGCTCGACATCTTCCGTAAGAAGTGGGAGCAGTAACTTACAATAGCTATAGGCGAGTTCAAAATCATTTTTCGACCTAAAAACTTGGATTTTATAAAAGTAAAAAGCTTTTTTTAACGGGCTTGGAAGGTCTTTGATATCGTCGTCCGAAAACTCTTTTAAATAAAAGTTTAAATAGTTTTATGTAAAAAAGCATAATTTTTGTTATCCCCGATTGATTGATAATAACAAGCTGCCATAAGTTTAGAAGTTAATTCAATCACAAGTGGGTTGGAACAGTTCGGAAGTGTGGTGACATATGTTTCATCAATATCAATGAAAACAATCATCTGGTTTACGATATCATTTGCGCCTTGCAATATATGGTTAGATATATCTTCGGCTTTAAGCAGATAATCTGCGGGTACCTCAAGTTTTTCAGCGAATTTAGATGCTAAATCTTCAGCGAGGATATAACGCCCTTTTAAAATATTTGAAAAATGGGGTAAAGTGATTAGTCCGCTTACAAGTTCTTTTCGTGACATCCCTTTTTTGTCGAGTAAAAAATTAATTCTTTCTTTGAGCATTGTCCTCCTCCTTGTTGAGTCATTTGCTAGCGATATGTATACTTTAACATATTAAAAAACACAAATATAGTTGCTGAAAGCAATACAAAAATATTTCTTGATAGAAGCTATGAAGCGTATTTCTTTAAATTTTGTATTGTAACAATTAACTAATTAAGACAAAATATGACGAGATTCTGCTGCAAAAGCAGAATTTTTTCAAATATAAATGCAAGGTTAGGGCTGGTTTTCGTTAAATAATACACTAATATTTATCAGGAAATAGCGTATTAATCTATAATACACTTCGAGAAATTTAATTTTTAAAATTCGACGGATGAGCGGTATACAATGCCATCCGCTTTGATACACTATATTTGGCACGAAACTTGCAATACATTAAATGGATGCTCTTCGTTAAAAAGGGAGTGCATTTAGATTTTTAAGATAGACAAAAACGGAATCACACATTAAATCTGCCTAGACATTTGACTGTCTATTTTAAACAAAATATTTCACTTAGGAGGTAAAAGAATGGTAGGAATTATCCTTGCAACCCATGGAGAGTTTGCTTCTGGCGTCTTGCAATCTGGTACGATGATTTTTGGAGAGCAAGAAAATGTTCAAGCGATTACGCTGATGCCAAATGAAGGCCCTGACGATGTAAGAGCAAAGATGGAAGCTGCGATTGCAACGTTTGATAACCAAGATCAAGTATTGATTTTAGTTGATCTTTGGGGAGGCACTCCGTTTAATCAAGCGAACAACTTGTTTGAAGCGCATGCTGATTCGTGGGCAATTGTAGCCGGTCTTAACTTACCAATGCTCATCGAAGCCTTTGCATCACGCTTCACTATGGAATCTGCGCAAGAAATTGCGGCGCATATTATTGGGAGTGGCAAAGAAGGAATTCGAGTGAAACCGGAAGAACTAGAACCAGCAGAAGCTGCACCTGTAGCAGCGGAACAAGCAGCAGGCCCGATGGCACCGGGAACTGTTGTTGGAGATGGGAAAATAAAATTTGTTTTAGCACGTGTTGACTCTCGTTTGTTACACGGACAAGTGGCAACAGCTTGGACAAAATCAACGCAACCGAATCGCATCATTGTTGTATCGGATGCTGTTTCGAAAGATGATTTGCGTAAGAAGTTAATTGAACAAGCGGCACCACCAGGCGTTAAAGCAAATGTTATTCCAGTTGACAAAATGATTGAAATCTCAAAAGATACACGTTTTGGGAATACAAAAGCACTTTTATTATTTGAAAATCCAGAAGATGTGTTAAGAGCTGTTGAAGGTGGCGTAGACATTAAGGAAGTAAATGTTGGCTCTATGGCACATTCTGTCGGCAAAGTGGTAGTAAGCAAAGTACTTTCAATGGGACCAGAAGATGTGGCAGCTTTCGATAAGCTAAAAGAAAAAGGTATTAAATTCGATGTTCGTAAAGTTCCAAACGATTCTAGCGCGAACATGGAGGACATCATCAAAAAAGCAAAAGCAGAATTAAAAGGGTAAGCGAATAAATTCAAAAATAGGAGGTACATTATGACTATTATATCAATGATTTTAGTAATAATCGTTGCATTTATAGCGGGTATTGAAGGGATTCTGGATGAATTTCAATTCCATCAACCTTTAGTAGCATGTACATTAATTGGTTTAGTAACAGGGAACTTAACTGCCTGTATCATCCTCGGTGGTACGCTTCAAATGATCGCACTTGGATGGGCAAATATCGGAGCAGCGGTTGCACCGGATGCAGCACTGGCGTCAGTAGCATCAGCAATTATTTTAGTTTTAGGTGGACAAGGTGTAGCAGGTATTCCGTCCGCAATCGCAATTGCAATTCCGCTTGCAGTAGCAGGTCTTTTCTTAACAATGATCGTTCGTACTTTAGCCGTTCCAATCGTTCATATGATGGATAGAGCAGCTGAAAAAGGGCATATGCGAGAAGTTGAATGGTTACACATTTCAGCAATCTGTATGCAAGGTTTACGTATCGCAATTCCAGCAGCGGCGCTATTATTTATCCCAGCAGCCACTGTACAAAATTTCCTAGAATCAATGCCAGCATGGTTAACAGATGGTATGGCAATCGGTGGGGGAATGGTAGTAGCCGTTGGTTATGCACTTGTAATCAACATGATGGCGACAAAAGAAGTATGGCCTTTCTTCGTTATTGGTTTTGTTGTAGCAGCAATTTCCGAGTTAACATTAATCGCACTAGGTGCATTAGGTGTTGCATTAGCGCTTATTTACTTACAACTTTCTAAAATGAGCGGTGGAAACTCTAACGGCGGTGGAAAAGGTAACTCAAGTGATCCGCTCGGGGATATATTAAACGACTATTAAGCCTAAAAAAGGAGGAGAATAAAAATGGCAGAAAAAGTTGAATTAACGAAACGAGACCGCCTGAAAGTAGCATGGCGCTCTACGTTTATTCAAGGTTCTTGGAACTATGAACGTATGCAAAATGGTGG
Organism: Listeria sp. ILCC797; assembly: GCF_900186185.1. NCBI lineage: Bacteria > Bacillati > Bacillota > Bacilli > Caryophanales > Listeriaceae > Listeria > Listeria sp. ILCC797. Next base: position 55,385 of record NZ_FYBS01000008.1, on the reverse strand, counting down.
CTGGGTATTCTCAATGCTTCCAGCGATTAAAAAATTATATAAATCTAAAGATGACCGTTCTGAAGCGATGAAACGTCACTTGGAATTCTTTAACACGCACCCATACATTGCCTCACCAATTCTCGGTGTAACGCTTGCGCTAGAAGAAGAACGCGCAAACGGAGCAGAAGTTGATGATGTTGCAATTCAAGGGGTAAAAGTTGGTATGATGGGACCGCTTGCCGGCGTTGGGGATCCGGTATTCTGGTTCACACTACGTCCAATGTTAGGCGCTTTAGGTGCTTCTCTTGCTCTTAGCGGAAACATTCTTGGCCCAATTATCTTTTTCGTTGCTTGGAATATTATTCGTTGGGGCTTCATGTGGTACACACAAGAGTTTGCTTACAAAGCAGGTTCTAAAATTACTGATGACCTTTCTGGTGGACTTCTTCAAGACATTACAAAAGGTGCTTCGATACTCGGTATGTTCGTGCTCGCCGCCCTGGTACAAAGGTGGGTAAACATTCAGTTCGCGCCAATCATCTCTAAAGTTAAACTTGATGAAGGAGCTTATATTGATTGGAACCACTTGCCAGCAGGCGCTCAAGGGATTAAAACAGCTCTTGAACAACAAAATGCCGGCTTAGCACTTTCTGAAATAAAAGTTACGACGTTACAAAATAACTTAGATAGTTTAATTCCAGGACTTGCTGCCTTAGCACTTACATTCTTATGTATGTGGTTGCTTAAGAAAAAAATCAGTCCAATTATTATCATTCTTGGCTTATTCGTAGTAGGTGTAGTTGGACACGTTATCGGACTCTTCTAAAAAGGAAACAGTTAAAGTGGTTGGTTCCCGCCAACCACTTTCTGCTTAATTTTTTGGTATAATGAATGTCAAAGTAAAAAGAAATGGAGCGGATATATTTGGTTCAGTCGATAAATACGAAGGTAGATTTAACAATAGATGCTACTGCTTTTACGGGGCTCACGGATTACGGAAAAATCATGATAGGCGATAAGGGTTTTGAATTTTTTAATTCAAGAGACGTGCGCAAGTTTATTCAAATTCCGTGGGAAGAAGTCGACCAAGTCATTGTTTCAGTTATGCTAAAAGGGAAGTGGATTCCCCGCTATGCTATTAAAACGAAGCAAAATGGCACGTACACTTTTTCTTCTAAAAAGCCAAAAGACGCCTTACGAGCAATACGCGTATACGTCGATCCGGCCAATATGACGCCCTCTATCAGCTTCTTTGATGTTGTAAAAAGTGCTTCTAAAAACATATTTCGTAAGTTTAAGAAAAAGTAATTTGAAAAAGGAGCTTGGATACCCAAGCTCCTTTTTCATGTATCAAACTGACGTTTAATTTCTGCAATCAATTGATTCGCCCCGTCTTTACTTAACGTTAGCTTGCCGTCCAAAAAATGCTTATTCTCCGAAGAAATCGTCCCCGTTACATCGCATTCAAGTCCAGCAATATACTTTTTGAAAATGATGGCATTATCATCAATAAAAATCTCCATCGGATCATGGACATTTATATTAAGTGTGCGCCTAATTTCAATTGGAATAACAACACGCCCTAAATCATCAATTTTTCGAACAATTCCAGTGGACTTCATTGGATTACACCTTCCTTTTATTCCAAATATTCTTCTAGACTTTACCCCTCTTTAAGTAAAAGTATACCTAGTGGGGCAATTTGAATAAAAATACTTGACTTTCCAAAACGACAAATGTATTATAAAGAAAAACGACAATTGTAGAAAGAGGTGCACACATGAAAAAATTGCCAGATTCTGAATTTGAAGTTATGCAAGCTGTATGGAAACTAGCAGGGGCGGTTTCAACGAACGAAATCATCGCTGAACTAGCCGACGACAAGGACTGGAAGCCCCAAACCGTGTTAACTTTATTAACGCGTTTAGTGGAAAAGGAGTTTTTAGAAAGCAGCAAAAATGGGCGTGAACGTCGCTTTTCGCCAATCGTTTCGGAAGAAGAATATTTACAAGTCGAAACGAAAAATTTTATGAAGAAACACTACAATAACTCTATCACACAGTTAGTTAATACATTATATGATGGAAAAGATTTGACACATGATGATATTAATGAATTAAAAGACTGGCTAAACAAGGAAGGATAAACAGCATGGAAAAATTTTTATCACAGCTTTTTGAGATTTCACTTGCCATGTCCTTTATAATTCTCGCTTTTATTGCCTTTAATTATTTTTTTGCAAAAAAATATGCAGCAAAGTGGCGTTATGTTATTTGGATAATCATTTTAATAGGACTTCTCATCCCTTTTCGACCAACATTCGATTTTTCACTGACGAATAATAATCCGCCGCTTGAACGTATTGAAACTGCTCAAGAAGCTTCTGTGTTAGAATCAGAAACTTCCGCGGATAATACGGTTGCAGTTCAAAGCGATGCGGAACGAAATAGCGTACTGGATATTTCAATGATTTTATTTGTTATCTGGTTAACTGGTGCGCTGCTATTTCTAGCCTACACACTCTGGAGCCACATTAAATTTTCCAGATTGGTTAAAAGATGGAGCAGTCCCGTAAGAGATGCAGCAATACTTACTGTTTTAGAACAAGAAAAAGAACGTTTGAATCTGTTACATAAAAAAGTCGCAGTTTATACGTGCAAAATGGAAATTAGTCCCATGTTCATTCATTTGCTGCGCCCAACGATTTTAATACCAAATAAAACAATTTCGGAAGATGAACTCGCTTTTATTTTCCGACATGAGCTCGTCCATTTTAAACGAAAAGATCTTTGGGTGAGATACGCGATGCTTATGATAAATGCGATTTATTGGTTTAATCCGGTGATTTATTTTATGGCGAAAGCACTTCAAAATGATTGCGAAGAATCGTGTGATGAAAAAGTAGTCCGCGGGCTTGATCGCTCCGGCAGAATAGAATATGGTGAAACGATTATTGGCGTTATTGGAAGAGGAAAAACACTGAATACTAAACTATCAACGAACTTTTATGGAGGAAAAAAAACAATGAAAAAAAGACTAACAACGATTATGGATACGAGTAAGAAAAAAGTAGGAGTAGCACTATTAGTATCGGTTCTTACCATTAGTGGAATTGCAGTTTCAGGAAGCATTTGGTTAAACGGAAGTGATTCACATGCGGAAGCAGCCGCGGATATTACGGCGAGTCAGGCTAAAAAAATTGCGCTTAAGGAAACTGGCGGCGGTAAAGTCGTGAAGTATAACCTTGATACTGAAAATGGTAGAAAAGTTTATGAAATTGAAATTGTTAAAGGAAATACGAAATATAGTATAGACATCGGTGCAGCCGATTCACGCATTTATAGTTATGAAGAAAAACAAATCAATTCTGGAACGACTTCAACAAATAAAAAAGAAATTACAGTAACAGAGGCTGAACAAATTGCCCTCAAGAAAGCTGGTGGCGGCAAAGTTACATCTTCTAAAGTAGCTGATGAAAACAATAAAAAAGTTTATGAAATTGAGATTTTAAATGGCAATGTCAAACATGATGTTGAAGTTGGCGCGCTTGATTCTAAAATTTACAAGTATGAAAAAGAAACGGTTAACACGTCTGGACAAGCAAGTCCCAAAACAGGTTCAGAAAACAATACGACAAATAAATCTACATCAGGAACAACTGGCATTTCGCTTGCACAAGCCCAACAAATCGCGCTTGCTAAAACGGGCGGTGGCCGAGTAGTTAACGCTTATACGGATTACGATGATGGACGTAAAGAGTACGATTTTAAAATTGTTAATGGCAACACGGAATATGAAGTTGAAATCGGTGCAGCTGATTCGAAAGTTTACAAGTTCGAAAAAGAAACTATCCGCACTTCAGGCAGTGGCAGTCAGGCGCAAACGAAGTCAAATGGAACGCCAAGCCAAACGGCAGAAATTTCTCTTTCTAAAGCCCAACAAATCGCGCTCGGCAGAACGGGCGGCGGGCGTGTAATCACGAGTGAGGTAGACTACGAGAATGGCCGTAAAGAATATGAATTTGAAATTGTTAAAGGAAACATGGAATATGATGTAACAGTTGGTGCGGCAGACTCTAAAATTTATAACTTTGATCAAGAGACCGTAGACGGCGACGATGACTAATCGTTAAATAGGACAGAAACCAGAAATTCTTCCGAGAAGAATCTCTGGTTTTTTTGTTGCGTGCTATCATTCGAAATAAGTATCCGTTATAATAAGAAGAAGTACAAAATTCGGGTTAAAAGGGGGAGCAAAAGTTTGAACATTTTGATTGCATTAATTCCAGCGGTTTTATGGGGGATTATGCCGCTTGTCATTACGAAGGTCGGGGGAACAGCACGCCAACAAACAATGGGAGTCACACTCGGTGCGTTCGTCTTTGCGTTAATTGTATTTGTATTCAGACAACCTGACTACACCGCTCAAACGCTTGTCGTAAGTTTTTTTACAGGGTGTTTATGGTCTGTTGGTCAAATGTTTCAGTTGCAGTCTTTTAAAGTTATCGGTGTTTCAAAGGCGATGCCGATCTCAACAGGCATGCAACTTGTAGGTACAACGCTTTGCGGCGTACTTTTATTTCATGAGTGGGACACGACGCTACGTCTCGTTCTAGGTTTTTCGGCGCTCGTTCTAATTGTTGGCGGAATTTATCTGACTTCTTATGCCGAGCATCAAACGGACGCGGATAAATCGGTTAGTCGCGGTTTAATGCTTCTAACAATTTCATCGCTGGGCTACATCGGTTATGTGGTTATCATTCAAGGGTTCCATATTAATGGTTTTGATGCAATTTTACCGCAGGCTGCTGGTATGGTGGTGTCTGCTTTTGTGATGACATACAATGGGAAAGAAAAGCGCTTCACGAAGCGGACGTGGCTTATTATGATTCCGGGCATGATTTGGGCGGGCGGAAATCTCGCAATGCTCTATGCAAACGGGCTTGTTGGCGTCGCAACTGGATTCTCTCTATCACAACTTGGCGTCGTAATCTCGACACTAGGCGGCATTTTACTTTTAGGAGAAAAGAAAACGAAAAAAGAAATGGCGTTCGTCATTGTCGGCGTAATACTCGTTGTAATCGGCGGCGTTCTAATTGGTGTCACAAAAGGTATCTAAAAATCTGCATCTGAATGTGCTATAATATAACGGAATCGTTTAGAATTTTAGGAGGGGAAAGGGTTGCCGAAAGAAAAAAATACATTTTATATTACAACGCCCATTTATTATCCAAGTGGAAAAGCGCACATCGGGCATGCGTACACAACCGTTGCAGGAGACGCGATGGCGCGTTATAAACGCTTAAAAGGATTTGACGTTTTTTACTTAACAGGCACAGACGAACACGGGCAAAAAATCCAAGCGAAAGCCGAAGAACAAGGGATTTCAGAACAAGCCTATGTGGATGAAATCGCCAGCGGTTTTAAAGGGCTGTGGGAAAAACTAGAAATTACCAATACGGATTTTATTCGCACCACTGAATCGCGCCACAAAATGGGCGTGGAGAAAATCTTCCAAAAATTAGTAGATCAAGGCGACATCTATTTAGGCGAATATGAAGGTTGGTATTCCGTATCTGATGAAGAATATTTCACAGAAACCCAGCTTGAAGAAGTTTACCGTGATGAAAACGGCAAAGTCATTGGCGGAAAAGCCCCAAGCGGGAATGAAGTGGAGCTCGTTAAAGAAGAATCCTATTTCTTCCGCATGAGCAAATACGCGGCCCGTTTAGTGGACTACTACAATTCGCATCCTGAATTCATTTTGCCGGAATCACGTAAAAATGAAATGCTTAAAAATTTTATCGAACCAGGCCTTGAAGACTTAGCTGTTTCTCGCACGACGTTCGATTGGGGAATTAAAGTACCAGGGAATCCGAAACACGTGGTATACGTTTGGATTGACGCGCTTTCCAATTATATTACGGCACTCGGGTACGGCTCGAATGATGACGCGAAATTCCAGAAATACTGGCCAGCTGACGTACATATTGTCGGAAAAGAAATCGTGCGTTTCCATACAATTTACTGGCCAATCATTTTGATGGCGCTCGATTTACCGCTTCCAAAAATGATTTTCGGGCATGGCTGGATTTTGATGAAAGACGGCAAAATGTCCAAATCAAAAGGAAATGTCGTGGATCCATATATGCTCATTGACCGCTACGGACTAGATGCCGTGCGCTATTATTTGCTCCGTGAAGTCCCGTTCGGCTCAGACGGTTTATTCACCCCGGAAGATTTTGTCGACCGCATCAATTACGACCTCGCGAACGACTTGGGGAACCTTTTAAACCGCACGATTGCGATGATTAACAAATATTTTGATGGCGAAATTCCTAGCTATTCTGGAAAAATTACCGAGTTTGATGAACCGCTTCTTGCATTCAAGGACGCGGTCGTCAAAGAATATGAGGCAAACATGGACCACATGCAGTTTTCAGTTGCGCTGCGCGAACTTTGGTCTTATGTGTCACGAACGAATAAATATATCGATGAAACCGCGCCTTGGGTTTTAGCGAAAGACGAATCAAAACGGGCGGAACTAGGCAGCGTCATGGTGCATCTTGCGGAAAGCTTGCGCATCATTGCCGTATTATTAAAACCATTTTTAACAAAAGCGCCTGAATCCATCTTAGAACAACTCGGCTTAGACAAAAACCAGGATTTCGACTCACTTGTTGGCTTTGGCCACATTCCAGCCGGCACAAAAGTAGTCGCAAAAGGCACGCCAATCTTCCCACGCCTAGATGCAGCGGAAGAAGTAACATATATCCAAGAACAAATGAAAGCGACGCAACCAGTCACCGCCGCTGAAGAAAGAGAAGCCGAAATCACACCGTTTGAAACCCCAGAAATCGGCATCGAAGACTTCGACAAACTCGATTTACGCGTGGCTGAAGTGAAACAAGTGGAAAAAGTAAAAAAAGCCGACAAATTGTTGTGCTTTAAGCTTGATTTAGGCGAAGGCGAACTCCGCCAAGTACTATCCGGCATTGCCCAGTTTTATGCACCAGAAGACTTAATCGGTAAAAAAGTCATTGTCGTAGCCAACCTTAAGCCAGTTAAACTCCGCGGCCTAATGAGCGAAGGCATGATCTTATCCGGCGAGTCAGGCGGCAAACTAAGCGTCATTGAAGCCCCAAGCGGCCTACCAAACGGCGCGAAAGTGAAGTAAACAGTAAAACCCCCGAGTTCAAACTGAACTCGGGGTTTTTTTTATCATTTATTCGGCGGCGCAATCCCTTTCACAAGAAGCTCCGTCCATTCCTCCGTATAAGGCAAAATACGCTCATAAATTGCTGGGCTCGAAATGCCTTCGACGAGTGCCTGAAAATAAAGAATTAAGAACTCATCTGAATATTTCAAGTCCACTTTTCCCTCTTTCCGCCCACGGTGAAATAAATCCAGCATCATATTAAAACTTTGCTTCGTGTACTCCTCCATAATGCGCGTCATGCCGTCGTCCTCTTTTTCAGTGAAATACACCATTAAATCCAAATAAAATTGCTTATTTACTTTGTCTAAAAAACGGATTTTATTTTGACTCATTGCAATGATGGTTTCTTCGAATGGTTTATTCTCCGCCATAATCGCCTTTGCCGATTCGCCCATTTCGTTTAAAAACGTATAGAACACCTCGTGGATGATATTTTCCTTGCTACCAAAATATTTAAAAATGGTCGTTTTGCCGACGTTTGCTGATTTTACGATATCATCGACAGTTAAGTTTTTAACGCCAGCTTCTGTATTCATTAATTTGAAAGCCGCTTCCAAAACGCTTTTTTTCTTTTCTTCCGTGCGTTTTTCGAAACCATTCATGATAATCCCTACTTTCTCAAAAGTCTAAAGTCTATTTTAAAGTTCATAATTATTTTCTCTTCTATTATATATAAACCTTGTAGAAACTTCAATAAAAAAATAGTTCATAAAATTATTGACTTATCCTTGAAATGGGTCTATTATAGGACTCATAAATCTTATTTAGTTTTAAATAAAGTTAAATATCTTTAGTTAAGAACGATGTTATAATTTATAGTTCTTAATTAAAAAGTTTTAAACTCTAGTTTAAAAGGGAATGAGAACATTAATAAAACGCGTCAAAAAAGGAGTCTAGTGTTATGACTGAAATTATGAAAGTGCGAGGATTGCAAAAAAAATTCGGAAAATTCCAAGCGTTAGAAGATGTTACATTTACTGTTGGCGCTGGTGAGGTCGTTGGTTTTATCGGACCAAATGGTGCTGGGAAGTCGACAACAATTCGCACAATACTTGGAATCATTAAACGGGATGCAGGTGATGTTACCGTTTTTGATTTAGATGTTTGGAAGGATAGTCTTGAAATTCATAAGCGTATTTCATACGTACCTGGCGATGTAGCGCTTTGGGGCAGCTTGACGGGCGGAGAGATTATTGATTTGTTTATGAAACTTCACGGCGGCGGCGATAAAGCGAAACGTGATCATTTAATCAAACGTTTTGAACTTGACCCTAAGAAAAAAGCGAAGAGCTATTCGAAGGGAAATCGTCAAAAAGTTGGCTTGATTGCTGCGCTTTCGGTTGAGTCCGATTTGTATATTTTTGATGAGCCAACTTCTGGACTGGATCCGCTCATGGAGTCGGTTTTCCAAGATGAAGTGGAAAAAATTAAGCATGCAGGAAAAGCGATTCTGCTTTCCTCTCATATTTTGAGCGAGGTAGAACGTTTAGCTGATAAAGTCGTAATTATTCGGCAAGGGAATATTGTGGAAACTGGTACGCTTGATGAATTACGTCATTTAACGCGTTCAACGATTACGGTTGTAACAGAAGGCGACGCAGGCGAACTTGCGAATGTGGAAGGCGTACATGATTTTGCGCAACACGAAAATAAAGCCACATTTTCTGCCGACAACCAACATATTAATACGATTTTATTAGCGGCTTCTAAGATCGGTGTCAAAAAATTTGAATCTGTACCTCCTACGCTTGAAGATCTATTCATGCGTCACTATGAAGGTTAGGCGATGGGACTGGAGGGGAATCTAATGAAAGAAAAATTTGCTCGCTGGCATATTTTATTTCTACAATATGCCAAACGCGATTATAAGAAAATTATATTTTGGGTAGTAGGTCTAGGCGCTTTTTCTGGGGCTTACGTTCCAGCGTTTGAAGAAATCGCAAAAGGATCAGGCTTAATTGGTATGTATGAAACGATGCAAAATCCGGCGATGATCTCGATGGTCGGACCAACACCTGTTTCCAGTGCGGCCGATTATACGCTTGGTGCGATGTACTCGAATGAAATGCTCCTTTTCTGTGGCTTATTTGCAATGATCGTTTCGGCGCTGCACGTTGTTGGGCACACGAGAAAAGAAGAAGATTTAGGTTTAACTGAACTTGTGCGCTCGTTCCAAGTTGGTCGCCAATCCAATTCGCTTGCGGTCATTCTGGAAACGATTGTAATCAATGTCCTACTAGGCGCGTTTATCGCCATCATGATGGCAAGTTTTGGCGCAACAAGTATTACGCTGGGCGGTTCGATGCTATTTGGGGCATCAATTGCTGCGGCTGGCTTAATCGGGGCAGTTATCGCCTTGGTGATGGCGCAAATTATGCCGAATTCATCAAGCGCGACAGGCGCTTCGCTTGGAATTGTAGGTCTGTTGTATATTTTGCGTGCTGGAACGGATGTCGCCAATGTCGATTTGTCCATGCTAAATCCAATGGGGTGGACATACTTAACCTACCCTTTTACCGAAAATAATGTTTTGCCGCTTTTATATGCTTTGATTTTCAGTGTGGTGATGATTGTCATCGCGTTTGCGCTTGAACAAAAGCGCGATATGGGTGCAGGTTATTTGCCAGAGCGGGAAGGACGCGCTACGGCGAAAAAATCTTTGCTTTCTGTACCAGGATTATTTTTCAAAATTAATAAAGGCGTGATTATCGGCTGGCTGATTGCATTTGCTGTTATGGGCGCAGCGTACGGCTCGATTTACGGCGATATGCAGTCGTTCCTTGAAAGTAACGACGTGTTGAAACAAATGTTTACGCAAACGGGCGTTTCGATTGAAGAATCTTTCACGGCAACGATTATGATGGTGTTAGTGAGCCTCGTTGCGATTCTGCCGATTGCGATTATTAATAAACTTTTTGTGGAAGAAAGCCGGCTTCGCTTAAGTCAACTTTATTCGACGAAGGTAACCCGCAGTAAATTGTACTGGACATCGGTTTCGCTGGCCATCTTGTCGGCGGTAGCCGGAATTTTACTCGCTGTTAGCAGCCTAGGGGGTACAGCCATTTCTGTGATGAAAAATAATTCAACAATGGATATGGGTGACTTTTTAGCAAGCGGCTTTAATTTCTTGCCTGCCGTACTATTTTTCATCGGTCTTGCTGCATTTGTATTCGGCTTTGCGCCTAAACTTGGCAAACTGGTCTATGTTTACCTTGGCTATTCATTTGCGCTCAACTATTTCAGCGGAATTTTAGACTTGCCAGACTGGTTTTTAAAAACGGCGATTCAAAGTTTTATCCCACAAATGCCTATGGAAAGTTTCGACGCCCCAACGTTTGTGACCATAACAATCATCGGTTGCGCGTTAATTATCCTTGGCTACTTCGGCTATAAGAAACGCGATTTAATTGAAGGTGCCTAAAAGAAGGTGAGCTAGCTCACCTTCTTTTTTTATATTATAATAGAAGAAAGATGAATTTTGGAGGAGTAAAAATGCTTTTTGATACGCATGTACATTTAAATGATGACGCGTTTAATGATGATTTAGAAGAAGTGATTAAACGTGCGAAGGAAAATGATGTTACGAAGATGGCGGTTGTCGGTTTTAATCGCAAAACAATTGAACGCGCGCTTGAACTGGCGGATAAATATGAGTTTATTTATTTGATTTTAGGGTGGCACCCTACAGATGCAATTGATTTCACAGATGCGGATTTAGATTGGCTGCGGGAACTTACGAAGCATCCTAAGATGGTGGCGCTAGGCGAAATGGGGCTTGATTATCATTGGGACACGTCGCCGAAGGAAGTTCAATTTGAGGTTTTTCGCAAACAAATTCGGTTGGCGAGGGAAGTCAAGATGCCCATCGTCATTCATAACCGCGAAGCAACGGATGACATTATCCAAATTTTAAAAGAAGAAAAAGCAGAAGAAGTCGGCGGCATTATGCATTGCTTCGGTGAAACGGTGGAGGTCATGGAGGCGTGCCTTGCGATGAATTTTTATATTTCTTTCGGTGGGACAGTCACTTTTAAAAATGCGAAGTTGCCAAAAATTGCGGCGGAAGCTATACCAATTGATCGGATTTTAATCGAAACTGATGCGCCTTATCTCGCTCCACACCCCAATCGAGGCAAAAGAAATGAACCCGCTTACGTCAAGTTGGTTGCCGAAAAAATCGCCGAATTGAAAGAAATGAAATATGAAGACATTGCTACGGCAACAACGAATAACGCCCAAAAGCTATTTCGAATAGACTTTTAATTGTTACATTCCTGTAATAAAAGCGGCTGTCTGTAATGCATTCTTAAGTTTGTTGGATACAAGGGGGATGGATTAGTCCAAACCCCCTGATTTTATGCCTAAGTCTTGAGTCGTAGTTTTTTGACATCTAATTGACATAAAGTCTAATTTTGTCAAAATGAACATTTTCAAGTGGCTTTATATCAATGTTTTTGATGATATATTGAGAAAATGTGAACAAAGAATTGGTAAAATTGACAGTTCTTTCCTCCCTTGTATATAATCACTAGCGAGTAGAAAGGGGAGAAATATATGACCATGGAAAACAGCAGTAACGTAGACCAACCATCAAAATGGAAATTACCTATTTTGATTGCAGGATTTGTTATTGTAGTAGCACTGGTTTTTTATTTCGTTTTCGAAGGAACAAAAAACGATATCACCATTTTAAATGCAGGTGAAAAAATTGAAGCAAAGACACATGCAGCTACAGTTGGTGAAGCTTTAGATGAATCAGGAATTAAATTAGGTGCACACGATGAAGTGTCACCATCTAAAAATACAAAAATTAAAGATGGCATGGAAATTAAGTTTTCTAACGCTAATCAAGTGAATATTACTGATAACGGTAATGAAACAAAAGTGTGGAGTACAAAGGCGACTGTAGAAGAGTTGCTTAAGGATGAAAATATCACAACTCGTCCTCATGATGTTGTTAATGTGGCACTTGATACGAAATTGAAAGACGGTTTAAACATAAAAATCGACCGTGCGATTAATTTGGTATTACAAAATGGTGCTCAAAAAGAACAAGTTTGGTCCACAAAAGCAAATGTTGGTGACCTTTTAGAAGAGAAGAACATTAAGCTTCAAAAAGATGACCGCGTTTCGCCAGCTAAACATACAGCTTTAAAAGAAAATATGGCAATTTTGGTTACATACGTAGATAAAAAGGCAGAAGAAAAGACCGAAAAAATTAATTTTGATACAGTATATCAAAACGATGCTAGTCTTGAAAAAGGTGAAACAAAGGTTGTTTCTGCCGGTAAACAAGGCTCTAAAAAAGTAAAATATGAAGTTGTTTTAGAAAATGGTAAAGAAAAAGCACGTAAACGCATCAGTGAATCAGTTGTTACAAAAAGTGAAAATCAAGTTGTTGCACGTGGAACAAAAGCCGTCCAAACGGTTTCTGTAAGTCATTCAAGCAAGTCGAAAGCGTCGAACGTGAATCGTTCTTCTCAGGCGTCTGCTCCAAGTGGCGGTAAAACTTTCACAATGCAATCAACAGCTTATACAGGTGGCGGAAGAACTGCGACAGGTATTAATTTAAGTGCGAACCCGGGCTTAAAAGTTGTTGCGGTTGATCCAAGCGTCATTCCACTAGGCTCAAAAGTTTGGGTTGAAGGATACGGCGTTGCGATTGCTGGGGACACAGGTGGAGCAATTAAAGGGAATATCGTTGACGTTTATTTCCCAGACCATGGCTCTTGTGTAAACTGGGGACGCAGAACTGTTACTGTACGTGTTTTATAATTAAGTATATCGAGCGAAGCCTAGCGAAATAGGCTTCGCTTTTTTTGTGGGCTGTGGTATGATAACTTTATTGATTTGAAAAAGGACGTTAAAAATGGAGAAACCAATTATTCAAGAAATTATCGTTGTGGAAGGCCGGGACGACACGGCGGCGCTTGGTCGGGCAGTCATTGCCGACACCATTGAAACAGGCGGTTCAGCAATTAATCAAAGCATCTTAGAGGAGATTAAACACGCCAAAGAAAAACGCGGTGTCATTATTTTTACAGATCCTGATTTTCCGGGAGAAAAAATTAGAAAAACCATCGAGGCGTATGTTCCGGGATGCAAACACGCGTTTATTGCGCGCAAGGATGCACTGCCGAAATATGGCCGGGGACTTGGCGTGGAGCACGCCAGTGTTGAAGTTATTCAAAACGCGCTTTTAAGCTATCACTCGCGTGCGGAAATTGCGGCTGAAACGCTAGTGCCACGCGAAAAAATTATCGCCTCAGGGCTCTTATTTGGCGCCGGTGCGAAACAGCGTCGCACGAAATTAGGTGACATTTTGCGAATTGGTTATACGAACGGCAAACAACTTGAGGTGCGTCTAAAAATGTTCGGCATCACAGAACTGGAATTCGATGGAGCACTAGAAGCCGTTTTACAGGAGGAAAAGAATGAGTAAAGATATTGCAACGCCTATTCGGACGACTGAAATTTTAAAAAAATACGGTTTTTTGTTCAAGAAAAGTCTCGGGCAAAATTTCTTGATTGACCCGAATATTTTGCGGCGAATTGTTGGGACGGCTGATGTTACGAGTGAAACAAATGTCATCGAAATTGGCCCGGGCATTGGGGCTCTGACGGAACATTTGGCGCGTTCTGCGAAACAAGTAGTTGCTTTTGAAATTGATCAAAGGCTACTACCTATTCTTGCGGATACGCTTTCGCCGTATGAAAATATTAAAATTGTTCACTCTGATATTTTAAAAGCGGATGTGCTTAACGTAATGCGTGAGCAGTTTGAAAATCCAGATGCGCCACTCAGAATTGTTGCGAATCTCCCGTATTATGTGACCACGCCAATTATATTGCAGCTTTTGCATGAAAAAGTTCCTGCCAAATCAATGACGTTCATGCTACAAAAAGAGGTCGCGGAACGCATTAGCGCGAATCCAGGAACAAAAAGCTACGGCAGTTTATCGATTGCAATTCAGTTTTACATGGAAGCGGAACTGGCCTTCATTGTGCCGAAAACGGTCTTCATGCCGCAACCGAATGTGGATTCAGCAGTTATTCATTTGGTGAAGCGCGAAAAGCCGGCTGCTGAAGTGAACGATGAAATTTTCTTTTTTGAAGTGACTCGCGCGGCTTTTGCTCAAAGACGTAAAACGCTTTGGAATAATTTAGCGTCCAAATTTCCAAAATTAAAGGAACGAAAAGCTGAATTAGAAGCGCGATTTTCGGAAATAAATATCGATTTATCAAGACGCGGAGAAACATTCAGCATTGCTGAATTTGCTAAAATAAGTAATGAATTACAACTTTTCATAAAAAATGATTAATTTTTTATAAGAAAAGATATATTGTTGTTGACATTGTACCATTTCATTGATAAAATATTCTGTTATTGATTTTCCTCTTGCTTTATGCTATAATTTTATTTAGTGAGGTGGAAAATAATGCCAAAAACCATTGCAAGCATTAAAAAAAGCCTAGACGAGAGACTAGGTAAAGCTTTAACATTGAAAGCAAACGGAGGCCGTAAAAAAACGATTGAACGTTGCGGTGTTTTAGCAGAAACCTATCCATCCGTTTTCATTGTTGAACTAAATCAAGATGAAAACAACTTTGAAAGAGTGTCCTACAGCTACACAGACATTCTAACAGACGCAGTCGAACTTGAGTTCACAGACGACAAGACAGAAGTCGCATTATAATGAAGAGCAAGCCGAACCAGTGGTTCGGCTTTTTGCTTGGACTCTTAGGAAGCGTAGTTTGCTTCCTTAGAGTCCAAGTATGAACTTGGAGCAAAGCTCCGAGTTCGAGCCAAAAAACTCTCTTAGGAAGCGTAGTTTGCTTCCATAGAGTCCAAGTATGAACTTGGAGCGAAGCTCCGAGTTCGAGCCAAAAAGCTCTCTTAGGAAGCGTAGTTTGCTTCCATAGAGTCCAAGTATGAACTTGGAGCGAAGCTCCGAGTTCGAGCCGAAAAGCTCTCTAAGGAAGCGCACCTTGCTTCCATAGAGTCCAAGTATGAACATAGTCATCCGAGCCAAAAAGCCCCCTTAATAATCAAATTAGCTTCCATAGCCCCTAATCCCAAGCATAAACCCTCCTCATTTCCTTCCCCCCCCTCCTCAATTCACCCAATCGCACAGCCATCTCACAATTCAAACTACATATTTTTCCGCGCATATGATAAAATAAACGGAGAGATTTTAGAAGGATGTACGGAGGCCGAAAAAATGAAAATAACGATAAAGGCGCCAGCGAAAATCAATTTATCACTTGATGCCCTATATAAACGCGAAGATGGTTATCACGAAGTGGAAATGGTTATGACGACGATTGATTTATCGGACAGTTTGCAGCTAGAACTTCTTTCCGAGGACCGAATTGAATTAGACGTAAAAGCGCACTTTATTCCTGACGACAAGCGTAACTTAGTGTATCAAGCGGCACAGCTTTTAAAAGATAGGTATCAAGTGGAACAGGGAGTTAGAATTACTCTCGATAAGCAGATCCCAGTTTCTGCAGGACTAGCAGGGGGGAGCACAGATGCGGCAGCTACCTTGAAAGGGTTAAACAAACTTTGGAACTTAGGGCTTTCTTTAGAAAAATTAGCCGATTTAAGTGCCGAGATTGGCTCGGACATTGCGTTTTGTCTTTACGGCGGGACAGCGCTTGCTACAGGGCGCGGTGAGCTAATTGAGCGGCTTAAGCGCATGCCCGGGTGCTGGATTATTTTGGCAAAACCGAATATTGGCGTTTCAACCCCGTCTGTTTACAAGGAACTACGGGTGCAGGAAGTGGCGCATCCCGATACGAAAAAAATGCTCGCGGCGATTGCGACGAGCGATTTAGATGGCATTTGTGCGGCCATGGGAAATGTGCTAGAAAGTGTTACGTTAGAAAAAAATAGTCAAGTGAAGCAATTGAAAGAAAAAATGCTTGAATTCGGTGCTGATGCAGCAATGATGAGCGGTAGCGGACCAACAGTGTTTGCGATTGTGAAGCAGCATTCACGCGCGAAACGAGTGTACAACGGATTAAGAGGCTTTTGCGATGAAGTATACATGGTTAGACCATGGTCATATGACGAATAAATATAGAGGAGGATAACGATGAAACTCATTTTTAATGCTGATGATTTCGGAATGACAAAAGGGGCTGTGTACGGCACGTTAGACGCCTATAAGAACGGTGTTGTGCGTTCGACAACAATGCTTGCAAACGGCCACGCGTTTGATCTTGCGGTTCAAATGGCGAAGGAAAACCCGGGGCTTGATATCGGGGTACATCTTGCGCTTACGTTCGGAAGTCCGGTTTTGAAGGATTTGAAGACGCTCGTAAATTATGAGGGCAAGTTTTATCGGAACATCGGTGAGCTGACACAAAACGCACCGGATTTTAGCCTAGAAGAAGTGGAACGCGAATTCACGGCGCAAATCGAAAAAATCAAGGCGGCGGGCATCCCGTTCACGCACTTTGACGTGCATCACCTGCTTGAACCGCATATTTACGAAGTAGAGCATCGTTTGGCAGAAAAATATGGGGTTAGCGTGCGTAGAAGCCTGCCAGACGTGGACTACAAACGATTGAAAACTCCAGACCTATTTTTAAATGATTTCTACGGCGAAGGAGTCACCATGACCACCATTCGCAAAATTGTTGAAGCTTACAAACATACCGACCAAGTCGTTGAAATCATGACGCACCCAGCGTTTATGGATGAGGAATTATTAGGACTATCATCGTATTCGGACATTCGCATGAAAGAAGTGACGCTACTTACATCAAAAGAACTGCAAAATTATTTAGCGCAAGAGAATGTTACGCTAGCTAGTTTTAGGGATTTGTAATAGCTCTTTTAAGTTGTCAAGAATTGCGAAGTCTTTTATAATAAAGAAAAATACGTACAAAGATTTTGATTTTTGATTTAATATACGGAGTTAAAAGGGAGAGAGATTATGAAAATTCGGCGTAGTGAACGTTTAATCGATATGACAGAGTTTCTATTATCGCATCCGCGCAAGTTAGTTCCACTTACGATGTTTGCTGAACGTTACAGCTCGGCGAAATCGTCTATTAGCGAGGACTTAGTTATTATTAAAAAGACGTTTGAAGACCGCGGAATTGGTACGCTTGAAACCGTTCCAGGAGCGGCAGGCGGCGTACGTTATATTTCTATTGCTGGAAATGCAGATGTGCTTGATTTTGTTCAAACGTTATGTAACCGCATTGCTGAGCCGAATCGCCTTTTGCCAGGCGGCTATTTATATTTATCGGATCTTTTAGGTGAACCAGTAACGCTAAAAGCAATTGGTAAAATTTTGGCGACTAAATTTAATGACCAACCGATCGATGCGATTATGACTGTTGCGACAAAAGGTATTCCAATTGCGCAGGCTGTTGCCGAACATTTAAGCGTACCGTTCGTTATCGTACGCCGTGATAGCAAGGTGACGGAAGGCTCAACGGTAAGCATCAATTATGTATCCGGCTCAACAAAACGAATTGAAAAAATGGAATTGTCAAAGCGCAGTCTTGCAGAAGGCTCAAACGTTTTAGTCGTAGATGATTTCATGAAAGCAGGCGGAACGGTTAACGGAATGAAAAACTTGCTTGAAGAATTCAATGCGAAATTGGTTGGTATCGCTGTTCTAGTTGAATCAGAATACGCAGAAGAACGCCTAATTGATGACTACGTATCGCTTGTTAAAATTAAAAATGTCAATGTAAAAGAAAAGCAAATTGAAGTCGTGGAAGGCAATTATTTCACGGTTAAATAGATGAACTAGAGAAGTCTTATAGCAGGACTTCTTTTTTTGTGCCCGCACATTTTAACTTGAATGCTTCATAAAGCGCACGTTTTTTTCAGAAAGAAATCAGTCTGGGGCTGTACGTTGTTTGTGTGATTTTGTGGTAGAATGTATGAATATTGTAGAATTACATAGTTTGAAGAGGAGGAAAAAAATTGAAAAAATGGATTATCGCAATTATTGTCATCGTAGTGATTGGTGGTGGCGTAATTTGGTTTTTAAATAAAGGTGGCGAAAAGAAATCGGCTGATACGAGCGACTTTGTAACAACAAAAGTGAAGCAAGGTGACATGAAAATTAATGCAACCGGGACAGGTGCGATTGTGCCGCAAAATAAACAGTTCCCTGATTATGATGAACTAGAGTTTCAGGCGCAAATGGATGAACTTGATATCCCGAATATCAAAGTAGATCAGGCTGTTACGGTGAGCGTTACCGCACTTCCTGACAAAACTTTCAAAGGAAAAGTTAAAACGATTGCTGATCAGGGGCAAGCCCAAAACGGCGTATCCTCCTTCCCCGTTACGATTTCTTTAGAGAACACGGATGGGTTGAAATCAGGAATGACTGCAGACGCTTCGATTTTAGTGAACGAGAAGAAAGATGCACTCTACGTGCCAATTGAGGCCGTTCAAAAAGATGACGATAACCGTTATTATGTGATGGTACCGAAGAAAGAAAAAGAAGGACGCACGAAAAAAGAAAAACAATTTGTTGAAACAGGATTGCATAACGAAGATAATATCGAAATTACGAAAGGCCTGAAAAAAGGTGATACGGTTATCTTACCTTCCCAAAAATCCACGACAACAGAAGGCGGCTTTTAATCAAGCGGAAAAGGAGGGAACAAGACATGCATCCACTTATTGAGATGAAAAATATCACCAAAAGTTATACACTTGGTGGCGAAACCTTTAAAGCGCTTGATGATGTGACTTTATCCGTTGATGAAGGTGATTTTGTCACCATCGTAGGGCCGTCTGGTTCTGGGAAATCAACACTTATGAATATGATTGGTTGTCTAGACGTGCCGGATTTCGGCAGCTACGAGCTCGACGGAGTTGATGTTTATCGTTTAAACGATAATAAACTTTCTGAAATACGCAATAAAAAAATCGGGTTTATTTTTCAGCAATTTAATTTACTGACAAAGCTTTCCGCGCTTGAGAATGTCGAGTTGCCACTTGTTTATGGCGGTTACGGATCTTCTACGCGGGAAAAAATGGCGATGGACTGCTTAAACCGAGTCGGCCTTGCTGACAAAAAACGCAACCTGCCAACGCAATTGTCTGGCGGACAACAACAACGGGTAGCAATTGCGCGCGCTTTAGCAACCGAACCGTCGATTCTACTCGCAGACGAACCTACCGGCGCGCTTGATTCCAAAACGGGCAAGGAAGTCATGGGCATCTTGCAATCCTTAAACGCAGCCGGAAACACCATTGTTATGATTACCCATGATTTAGAACTCGCAAAATACGGCACGAAAAGCATTCGCATTCAAGACGGCCGTCTGTATAAAGAGGAGGTAAGCAAATGACAATCCTCCAAAGTATGAAAATGGCATTCAAGCAACTTAAAACGAGCAAGCTACGCTCCTTTTTAACCATGCTAGGTATTATTATTGGGGTTGCATCAGTGATTCTGCTCGTTTCGCTTGGAAAAGGCGTCACGCAAGAGGTTAACAGCCAAATGGGTGACCTCGGCTCGAACTTAGTTACGGTCATGAACAATTCCATGAACCCGAACGATAAAATTTCCTATGATGATGCGATGAAATATCAAAGCATCGATGGGGTTAAAAGTGTATCACCTGAACTATCTGGTCAAGTTAATGCCGCTTATGATTACCAAAATAAAAATATAAAAGTTATCGGTACAAATGACCAATATAAGGGCGCACGTAGTTTAGAACTTGAAAGTGGCCGCTTTTTACTGCCGATTGATGTTGAATACGGCCAAAAAGTAGCAGTGTTAGGCCCAAGCGTGGCTAGCGATTTATTCGGCTTTTCTGACCCAGTTGGGAAAACAATCCGTTTAAATGGCCTGCCATATAAAGTGGTAGGCGTCTTAAAAGAAAAAGGTGCATCTATGATGGGCTCAAGTGATGATCAAGTCTTCATTCCTATTATGGCCGCACAACGAATGTTGAAAGATACGAATGTACGCACGATTTATGTGGAAACAGATTCCGCGGATTCCGTTGATTTCGTTGTGAACACACTTGAATCACGACTTTCTATCCAGCTGAACGATAATGCAGAGGATACCTCCTCGCAATTAGGACCGAAGTATCAAGTTATTAATCAACAAGAGATTTTAAATGCCTTTAATACGATTAGTAACACACTTACTACCGCTTTAGGTGCTATCGCCGCCATTTCGTTAGTAGTGGGTGGAATCGGTATTATGAACATTATGCTCGTTTCCGTTAGTGAACGAACGCGTGAAATTGGAATAAGAAAAGCTTTAGGAGCGAAAAAGCGCGCTATTTTAACACAGTTCTTAATCGAATCTGTTGTTATTAGTGTAGTGGGCGGTGTTATCGGGATAATAATTGGCGTCAGTGGCGCAGTCATTTTTGGCAGCGTGGCGAATATTCCTTCCGGTGTAACGGCTGGCACAATTATATTCTCCTTCGTATTCTCGCTTTGCATAGGCGTTATCTTTGGTATCGCGCCAGCAAATAAGGCTGCTAAACTTCGACCTATTGATGCGCTCAGATCAGAATAAATTAAAAAAACACTTGGCCGGTAATCTAAAACGATTATCGGTCAGGTGTTTTTTTGAAAGTTGTAAAAATACCTATCGAAAAAGTATAAAAATATACGAAATGCTGTCTTGTCATCTATTTTTAATATGTTTGTTACACAATGAAAGTAAATGAGGTCTTAAATACTAAGTGGAAAAGTGGGTATTAGTGTATATCCCTTTGTTATCAATGGTTTCAAGGTTTCATTTTGTAGGGGGTTTGAATGAAAAATTATTTTATTTATGAATTTTTATAGAAATATTTTTGGTTTTAAATTGTGCACGAATTGATGGTGAGTTTTACTTTTAGAATATTTAAGAAATCGGAAACGCGGTTAAATTAGTGTGTCGCAACGATTTTGGTATACTTAATTAAAACTTTTTTAAAACAATTCGATTTGTCAATAACGATTAGTGAGATAGCTTGAATTTTTGAATCGAATTCACAAAGTTGTCAAATTTTCATTTTTTTATTATTATATGTATAGGGAAAATAGAGGTGCCTGGTGAAGAAGTGAAATCTCGATTTTCTTGGTTAGCTTTCCGTGAGACTTTAAGGCTTCGGAAAAAGTATGACAACTAGAATTAAGGTGGTGAAGAAAATGGAAATTACAGATGTGAGATTACGACGTGTTGAAACAGATGGAAGAATGAGAGCAATTTCTTCAATCACGATTGATGGTGAATTTGTTGTTCACGATATTCGTGTCATCGATGGCAACGATGGGCTTTTTGTCGCAATGCCAAGTAAGCGAACTCCAGATGGAGAGTTCCGGGATGTCGCGCATCCAATCAATTCAGATACACGTGCGAAAATACAGGAAGCTGTACTCGCTGCGTATGAAGTGGCTGATGAGCCAGCTGTATCTGAAACAACTTCTGCTGATGCAGAATAACAAAAATCCCTGGAAATTAGGAGCTAGTGAGTGAAACGGACAGAGAGGGATACCTGAATCTGATACCGCAAGCGAACCATCCTTGTTGTAAAGGGGCAAATGGGATAAGGAGTGACGGAAATGCAAGTAACAGATGTGAGATTACGTCGAGTTGAAACTGATGGAAGAATGAGAGCAATTGCCTCAATCACTTTAGATGAGGAGTTCGTCGTACATGATATTCGTGTTATTGACGGAAACAATGGACTTTTTGTCGCAATGCCAAGTAAACGTGGTGTTGACGGAGAATTCCGTGACATTGCCCACCCAATCAACTCTGATACGCGTGGAAAAATTCAAGACGTTGTTCTAGCTGAATATGAACGCGTTGGTGAAGAAGAAGCGAGCGAAGTATCAGAAGAAACCGAATCAGTTTCTGCTGAATAAAATGAATTTAATCACCCGAGCTACTCGTTAAGAGTAGCTCTTTTTTGATTCGTAAAACTATGCTATACTAGTTTTAGACAACTTTTTGAAAAGGGGCTTTATAAAGTGAGTGATTTTACAAAGGTAGCACAACTGATAAGTTTACTTAAAAACAACTCATTTAAGGGACAAATCTCCCCTTTTTTAGAAATACTACTTTACCAGAAAAATGGTAAGGTTTTTTTGCGTCGCGTGTAACCTTGAAAAAAAGTAGGTTTTACGGTATCATTCAATATGGAAGAATAGTGGTAATTGGAGGTCTTTTTATATGACGAATCAATATGCAGTCGTGCTTGCAGCGGGACAAGGCACACGTATGAAATCTAAGCTTTATAAAGTGTTGCACCCAGTTTGTGGAAAGCCGATGGTTGAACATGTTGTGGATCAAATTGCGCAACTAGATATGAAAAAAATAGTTACAATTGTTGGGCACGGAGCAGAAGATGTTCGTGAACATTTAAAGGATAAAAGTGAATTTGTTAAGCAAGAAGAACAATTAGGAACAGCGCATGCCGTTTTGCAAGCAAAGGCTTTACTTGCCGATCTTGACGGTGTAACCATCGTTGTGTGCGGGGATACACCGCTTATTGAAAGTTCGACAATGGGGGCGCTTATCAAGTATCATTCGGAAAAACGTGCGAAAGCGACAATCTTAACAACGCGATTAGAAGATCCAACTGGTTATGGTCGCATTTTGCGTGATGATTTAGGAATTGTTGAACGCATTGTAGAACATAAAGACGCTACTGAAAAAGAACAACGCGTCCAAGAAATTAATACAGGAACATATTGTTTTGATAATCGCTCGCTTTTTGATGCGCTTTCTAAAGTTTCCAACCACAATGCGCAAGGTGAATACTACTTGCCAGATGTGATTAAGATTCTAAAAGATGCAGATGAAGTGGTGGCTGCTTATCGTATGGAAAACTTTGAAGAGTCACTCGGTGTAAACGACCGCGTCGCTTTGGCAGAGGCAAGTAGATTGATGAGAAATCGCATCAATGAACGACACATGCGTGCAGGTGTAACACTCGTTGATCCTTCCAGCACTTATATTGATGTAGATGTTGAAATTGGTCAAGACACAGTCATTGAAGCGAATGTTATGCTGCGTGGGAAAACAAAAATCGGCGAAGATTGCTTAATCTCTAGCGGTTGCGACTTTGACAATGCAACAATAGGAAATCGCACCGTTATTCGCTCTTCTGCCATTGAAGATAGCAAAGTTGGCGATGATGTTCAAATCGGGCCGTACGCGCATTTGCGCCCAGAAACAGACGTGCATAACAACGTCAAAATTGGCAACTACGTAGAAACTAAAAAAGCAACTGTTGGGGAAAATACGAAATTACCGCACTTCATTTATATGGGTGATGCCGAAATCGGCAAGAACGTTAATGTAGGCTGTGGTTCGATTTCCGTCAACTACGATGGCTTCAATAAATTTAAAACGAAAATTGGCGACAATGTATTTGTAGGTTGCAACTCCAATTTGATTGCGCCAATTACAGTCGGCGATGATGCTTATATTGCGGCGGGTTCAACACTGACTAGTGATGTGCCAGATGGTTCACTTGCAGTCGGACGTGCACGCCAAGTAAATAAAGAAGGCTACGCTAAAAAGATCGTAGATAAGTTTAATAAATAATTTTTTCAACCTTTTTTGAAGAAATATCATTTATATAAAAATTTGTGGAGGCTGATTATGTCAAACGATTATTTTGATCCAAAGTTGAAAATTTTCTCGTTGAATTCAAACCGTGCACTAGCGGAAGAAATTGCGAAGGAAGTAGGAATTGAGCTAGGTAAATCGAGTGTAACTCATTTTAGTGATGGCGAAATTCAAATTAACATTGAAGAAAGTATTCGTGGTTGCCATGTGTATGTTGTTCAGTCGACAAGCTACCCAGTTAACCAGAATTTAATGGAACTTTTGATCATGATTGATGCGCTAAAACGAGCTTCAGCAGCTACAATTAATATTGTAATGCCGTACTATGGCTACGCGCGCCAAGATCGTAAAGCAAGAAGCCGTGAACCAATTACGGCGAAATTAGTTGCCAATTTAATTGAAACAGCGGGTGCAACACGAATGATTACGCTAGATATGCATGCACCGCAAATCCAAGGTTTCTTCGATATTCCAATCGACCATTTAAATGCCGTGCGCTTACTTAGCAACTATTTTAGTGAGCAAGGCTTGACAGGCGATGATATTGTTGTTGTTTCTCCTGACCACGGAGGTGTAACGCGTGCGCGTAAAATGGCAGATCGCCTAAAAGCGCCAATCGCAATTATTGATAAACGCCGTCCTCGCCCGAACGTTGCCGAAGTAATGAACATCGTCGGAAAAGTAGATGGCAAAGTATGTATTCTAATTGATGACATTATTGATACAGCAGGTACAATTACACTTGCTGCAAACGCACTTCGTGAAAACGGAGCAACACGCGTATTTGCAAGTTGTACGCACCCTGTTTTATCTGGCCCAGCAATGGACCGAATTCAAGATTCACCAATCGAGAAATTAGTCGTAACAAATTCTATCGATCTTGCAAAAGATAAATGGATTGATAAAATGGAGCAGTTATCTGTTGCAGCTCTTTTAGGCGAAGCAATCGTTCGTGTTCATGAAAACGAATCTGTAAGCTCGCTTTTTGAATAAAATGCAGTGAGAATGAGCAGAGTCTAATCTTTAGATTCTGCTCTACTGTTATCAGGAGTGTTTTTTTATGGCAGAAAAGCAAGTTTTAATTCCGCGGTGGCAAAAATTGCTTCAACAACTATACGCAAAAATGGATTTTATGAGCGGAGAAGAACTCGCTTCTAGCCTGCAGGTGAACTCGCGAACAATTCGGAGTGACGTTAAAACGATAAACGCCATTTTTTTAGTTGATGGAAACAAAATCGAGGCTGTGCGCGGAAAAGGGTATCGACTTGAACTTCAAGATGAAACCGCTTTCCTTGGTTGGCTTGCGCCGTTTAAAGAGGAACGTTTTAATTTGCACGTCATTCCGACGCTCGCCGAAGATCGAGTCGCCTACATCATTCGCTATTTGCTTCTCCAAAACGGCTTTACAAAGCTTGATACGCTCGCCGAAGAGTTGTACGTCAGCAAGTCGACCATTAATTCCGACATTTTGGACGTGAAGCGGAAGCTTGCGGAACATCATTTAACGCTTTCGAAAAGAGCCAGCTACGGGGTAAAAATTGAGGGTTCCGAGGTGAATATTCGGTTTTGTTTCTCGAAATATCTGTTAAGTGATTCTGTAAGCCTACTTGTGAGCGAGGAGGAACAGACTTTCTTTGGTGAAATTGATCTGCGGAAAATCCAGACGATTATTTTGGCGAGCCTTGAACAATATAAAGTGCAAATGACCGATATGGCGATTAAAAATTTGATTATCCACGTCGCAATTGCTGTGCGCCGTATTAAAGGTGCGCAATATGTTCACCAAGGAGACCTTCAAGATTTGGAATTTAATATTCAAGAACTGCGCGCTTCGCAAAAAATCATTCGCGAAATTGAAACGCTTGAATCCATCAAGTTCCCAGAAAGCGAACTGACCTATATTTTGCTACATGTATGTTCGAAGCACGTTTTGCAAAGTTATAATGGTTACCGAGAAATCATCATCGTGAATAAAATGCTTGAGGAAATCAAACGCCAATACGGGTATGATTTTTCAGCGCATCAGCAATTTATAGCGAATTTAGCTTTGCACTTAAAGCCCGCAGTGAACCGGATTAAGTTTAATATGAATATTCATAATCCGTATCTTGAAAATATTAAAACGAATTACCCGCTCGCTTTTGAGTTAGGACTTGTCGCCCGAGAAGTTTTAGCACTCGAATTGGACCAGCCCATCAGCGAATCAGAAGTCGGCTATTTAGCGATTCATTTCCTATACGCGTTAAGCGATGCTTCGAAAGAACGAAAAAAACGCGTTTTACTCGTTTGCGCGTCCGGCATAGGCACAGCGAAATTATTAGAATCGAAAATCCAAAAAATATTTGCCGAAGAAATTGACATAATTGGCAGCTACTCACTGTACGAATATAAAACCGGCAACTGGCAAGCCGACTTTGTCATCTCGACCGTTCCGCTTGGCGACGCATTAGGCGAATACGTTCAGGTGACGCCGTTTTTATCCGAAATAGATATCCGCAACATTCAAAAGCGCCTCCCGAGCATAACTAGCAAAAATAACTTCGAGCAGTTCTTTTCCGCGAACTACTTTGAAATTTTGGAAGAAAAGTACAGTAAAGATCAGGTCCTAACATTGCTCGCGCAAAAATTCGAAGAGACGAGCAGCGACCAGAAAGCCTTCCTAGAGTCCGTCAAAGAACGTGAAGATATCGTGGCAACATACTTAGGAAATGGCCTAGCCGTACCGCATCCCATATTTGCCGAAGTAAGCGAAACTAAAATTGCCGTTTGTATCGCTAGAGAGCCCGTTGTGTGGAATGAAGATGGCGATGTGGCACAAATTATTTTCATGCTGGCGATTAAAAATAAGGAACAAGAACACCTTTCGCAAGTATACGAAATGATAAGCCAAGTCGTTGAAACGCCAAAGCTCGCGAAGGAAATAAAAAAAGCGACGAACTTCAATGAGTTTATCCAAATTTTAGCGCGACTGGAAACATGAGGGTGAAAAATGGCTCTCATGTTTTTTTGATTTCCGCTACTTGCCAGAGGTTGCGGAAAAAGACTGCATTTATTTCCAATAAAGAAAGCGCTATATTTAAGTTATAGGAGGGAATGCACATGAAAAAATTCATTGAAAAATTAACATGGCTATCACAAAAATTAGGCAATCAAATACACTTGAAATCAATGCGAGATGCTTTTGCCACAATTCTTCCATTTATTATGTTATCCGGTTTTATGGTTTTAATTAATAATGTCATCATTAAGCCAGACGGTTTTATGTCCAATATTATTAGTTCCGCCACCTTAACCAAATGGCAAGAGCTTGGAACGAGTATCGTGAACGGGACGCTAGGCATCATCACCTTGCTCATCGGCGCGTCGGTTTCATACTTTTTGGCACAAAATCGGAAATTTGAAAATCCATTTGCGCCTGCGCTACAAACCATTGCTCTTATCGTTATTTTTATTCCACTCATGACTTCGGTTGTACCAGTTGGCGCAAAAGAAGCCGTTGAAGTTTCTGGCGTTATTCCGACAGCGCTTACAGGTTCTGCTGGCATGTTTGTTGGGATTGTCACGGCGCTACTCTCGACAGAAGTTTTTATTCGACTTTCAAAGAGCGAGAAAATGAAAATTCGCATTTCGGGGGAAAGCGTACCGCCAGCAGTTATTAAATCGTTTAACGTTTTAATTCCAACAATGCTTACAGTATTATTATTCGCATTTATTTCGTTCATCGTTAACTTAATCTTTAGCTTAGATTTATATTCCATTATTAGCGCTGTCATTCAACAACCACTAACGTTCTTAGTGACAAGCGTACCTGGTTTCCTTACCTTAATGCTGATTTCGCAAATGTTATATTCCATTGGGATTGCAGGAAGCGGTATACTAGGCCCCATTATGGACCCCGTTTTACTCGCGAATATGCAAGAAAATATGACGGCATTTGCAGACGGCACAACAATTCCGCATATCATCAATACAACTTTCCGTGATATTTTCGGCGTCATGGGTGGCGGTGGTAACACAATTGCGCTGCTTATCGCCATCTTCATTTGGAGCAAACGAAAAGATTACCGCGAAATTGCCGGATTATCCGCTGCACCGGGAATATTCAACATTAATGAACCAGTTGTTTTCGGTCTGCCGATAGTGTACAACCTGAGTTTGATGATTCCGTTTATCTTATCAACTCCGCTTTGTCTATTACTTGCTTACATCGCAACAAGTATCGGCATGATTTCCAAAGTCGTTGTACTCGTACCGTGGACGACACCACCAGTCATATCTGGCTTTTTAGCAACAGGTGGCGACTGGCGAGCGGCTGTTTTTCAAGTCTTCCTAATAGGTGTCTGTATCTTGCTATACCTACCATTCCTAAAAGCAAATGATAATTTAAAAGCGTAGGAGCTGATTTTGATGAAAAAATTGATGTTAATGTGTAACGCTGGAATGTCTACGAGCGTTTTAGTTAAAAAAATGCAAAAAAGTGCTGCTGAGCAAGGTATTGAAATTGAGATTTGGGCGATTTCGGAAACGGATTTTGAAAAAAATTGGCGCCATGCAGATGCGATTTTGCTTGGCCCGCAAGTAAGCTATATGAAAGACAAAGTTGCTGAAATCGTGGGTGACAAACCAGTGGACGTCATCGCAATTGTCGACTACGGTCGAATGAATGGTGAAAAAGTTCTAGAACAAGGACTTGGACTGTTAGCAAAATAATGCCAGAAAGGAGTGTTTCATGTGGCGACACAACCGATTTCTGAACGAGTGGAAGAACTTTTGCAAAAAATGACATTACGAGAAAAATGCGGACAACTAAATCAGCGCTTATATGGCTGGGAAACTTTCGCTTGGAATGAAAACGCTGAACTTGAATTGACGGATAAGTTTAAAGACGAAGTTGAAAGATTTGGTGGCATAGGCGCGTTGTATGGCTTATTTCGGGCAGATCCGTGGTCGAAAATGGACGAATCAACGGGGATTCCCCGCGCACAGTCTGCGAAGGCCGCAAATTTACTTCAAAAATATGTAATGGAAAACACGCGTCTTGGTATTCCAATGCTTCTTTCAGAAGAAGTGCCACATGGGCACCAGGCGGTCGAAAGTGAGTCGTATCCGGTCAATCTCGCGAAAGGGGCTTCATTTAATAAGGGGCTTCAAAAACGGACGGCGAGAGCCGTGGGGGAGGAAATTGCCTCGAAAGGCGTCCATCTAGCTTTAGCCTCAGCGCTTGATGTTTTACGTGACCCGAGATGGGGGCGTTCGGAGGAGTGTTTTGGCGAGGATCCGTATTTGGCGGGTGAGATGACGGAGGCGCTTGTTTCGGGCATGCAGGAAAATCAGCGAATTGCTGTCGTGCTGAAACACTTTGCGGCGCAAGGTGAGCCGGTTGGCGGGCACAATTCGGGGCCGGTTTCAATTGGGGAGCGCGAACTTAGAGAGATATTTTTACCGCCGATGGTTGCTGGGAAAGCGGCAAAGGGCGTCATGGCAGCGTACAATGAAATCGACGGCATCCCTTGTCATGCGAACGAGGCGCTCTTGACGGATATTTTGCGAACGGAAATTGGGTTTTCGGGTGTCGTTATGGCAGATGGCTGCGCACTCGACCGACTTTTGATGCTTGGTGGGACTGAAGAGGCGGCCGCTAAAATGGCGCTTTCAGCCGGGGTGGATTTAAGTTTGTGGGACGAAGTTTACCCGCACATTGAATCGGCTTTTCAACATGGTCTTTTGGAAGAAAAAATAATCGACCGAGCTGTGCGGCGGGTTCTCACCCTGAAATTTGAACTTGGCCTGTTTGACAATCCTTACGTAGATGAGGCAGTTCCGGAAGTTGATTTTCGGGAGATAAATTTGGAGGCAGCCAGAGAAAGTGTTTGCTTGCTGGAAAACCGAAATCAAACGCTGCCTTTTTCAAAAAAAGTAAAAAATATTGCGGTCATCGGCCCGAACGCGGATGCGCTTTACAATCAGCTTGGCGATTATACGGCGCCGCAAAAAGCTGGGCGCGGTGTGACCGTTCTAGCTGGCATGCGGCAGGTGGCGCCTGATGATGTGGTGATTACGCATGAAAAAGGTGCTGAAATTCGCGAACGACTTCCAGAGAGTTTAAACCGCGCGCAAGAAGCTGCGGCGAATGCCGATCACATTGTGCTTGTGCTGGGCGGTTCAAGCGCGCGAAATTTCGATATGGAATTTCTGAAAAACGGCGCGGTTAGCTCAAAGGGGCCGAACATGGACGCTGGCGAAAACGTCGATGTGGCAAGCCTGGAACTCCCGGAATGTCAGATGGAGCTGTACCGAAAGATGCGCGAACTACACATTCCACTCACCGTTGTCATCATTGCCGGTCGACCAAATGCAATCGCTGAAATCGCGGAAACTACAGACGCGCTACTTATGTCGTTTTATCCGGGCGCGCAAGGCGGCGAAGCAATTGCGGAAACGCTATTCGGACACAACAATCCGTCGGCAAAACTGCCTGTTAGCATTCCGCGCCAAACGGGGCAACTGCCCGTGTACTACAACCAAAAGGACGTCGTCTACCAAGAAAACTACTTTGACGGAAGCGGCGCCGCACTATACCCATTCGGCTACGGAAAAAGCTACAGCACGTTTGAATATCAGTCGTTAACCACTGAAAAATCAATTCTTTCTGTAGAAAAACTTGAACAAGGCGAGACTTTTATTTTGAAAGTAGGCGTAGCAAACGTTTCAGCGCGCACTGGAAAAGAAGTCATCCAACTATACGTGCATGGCAGGACTGGTAGTATCACAAGGCGCAAACGCGAATTGAAAGCCTTTTGCAAAATGGAACTAAAAGCTAATGAACATCAAACGATGTGCTTTAAAATTGGAAAAAAAGAACTTGAAGTTTGGTCTAGTCAGAAAAAATACCAACTTGAACCCGGGAAAGTCGATATTTTCATTGGAAACGGCCGGGAAACTTTTTTAGAAACAGTGATAGAGATTGAGGAGGCTTAACTCATGGAAGGGATGGAATTAGCGTCGTTTGAAATTATTAGTTCAGTCGGCGCAGCTAGAAGTTGTATTATTGAAGCCATGCAGCTAGCGAGGCAGGGGAAGTTTAAAATCGCCTACGGGAAAATCGATGAGGCGAATCGCTATTTAAGTGATGGGCACAAGAAGCATGTTGAACTCATTCAAAAAGAATCTGAAGGCGACGAAGTGCCTGTTTCCATTCTTTTTATGCATGCAGAAGACCAATTTATGACCACATACTCATTGCGCGATGTTGCGTATGAAATGATTGCAATATGGGAAGAACTCAAATCAGAAAAAGTTTAAGCTATAGTTAGATTTTATTCTGTAAAAATAAAGAAGCATACATCTAGTGATAATGCCATCTTGGATAATGGTTTTCATTAGATGTATGCTTGTTTTTACGCTTAATAATCTTGAACTTCAATCACAACCGCAGTGCCAGATGCTGTGACCATCAGCATACCATTGTCAGCGCCGAGTACCTCATAATCGATGTCTACGCCGATAATCGCATTCGCTCCAAGTTGTTCAGCGCGGTTTTCCATTTCGCGAATCGCTTCTTCACGCGCCGCAATTAATTCGTCCTCATAGCCTTGCGAACGACCGCCGAAGAAATTCCGCAAACCAGCACCGATATCTTTGACGAAATTCACGCCTGTAATGACTTCACCGAATACAATTTTCTTATACTCGACGATTTTTTGCCCTTCAATATTTGGAGATGTTGTTGTAATCATATGTCAGCCTCCTTTATTTTTCTTTAGTGTACCTCGTTTTAAAAAGAAAATCAAAGAAGCTAGGAAAGTGATTCCTAGCTTCTTTACGTGGGTGTTGTTCAATTAAATTTCTTTCATTGCGTCACTTAAAACTTTTTTAAGTGTTTCAGCTGAGTTGCGCATTTGTTCTTTTTCTACGTCATTTAGTTTCATTTCAACAATGTGGCGCACGCCTTGGCGGTTAACGACCGCTGGAGCACCAATGTAGATATCGTTTAAGCCGTAGTGGCCATCTAAATAGACAGAAAGTGGCAAAATTGCGTTTTCGTTGTTTAAAATCGCTTTGGAAATACGTGCTAGAGCTGCTGCAATACCATAGAAAGTTGCGCCTTTTTTATTGATAATTTCATAGGCTGCATCACGCACGCTGATGAAAATCGTATCCATCGCACCTTGTTCATTTTCTGAAATCCATTCTGTGATAGGAAGTCCGCCGACAGTTGTGTGGCTCCACGCTGGGAACTCTGTGTCACCATGTTCGCCTAAAATGTACCCGTGTACATTACGCGCATCTACTTTTAAATAATCAGCAATAGACATACGGAAACGAGCAGTATCAAGACTTGTGCCAGAACCGATGACGCGTTCTTTAGGAAGTCCAGAGAATTTCCAAGTCGCATAAGTAAGGATATCAACTGGATTTGAGGCAATTAAGAAAATCCCGTCAAAGCCACTTGCCATAACTTCATCGACAATCCCTTTCATAATTTTTATATTACGATTAACAAGATCAAGACGTGTTTCGCCTGGTTTTTGAGCTGTACCAGCTGTGACAACTACTAAATCTGCATCGTGGCAATCGCTATAATTAGCGGAATAGATTTTTTTAGGTGCGGAAAAAGGAACAGCATGACTTAAATCGATAGCATCTCCGATAGTTCTGTCCTTATCGATATCGATAATACCGAATTCTTGGCCGATATTTAAATTTACACAAGCAAATGCGTAACTTGAACCAACAGCTCCATCACCGACTAAAATTATTTTTTGGTGGTCTTTCATAATTAAATTTCCTCCTTAGCAAACTTTTTACTAATACAGTATAACACTTTATTACACATTGTGAAACCCTGAACGTCCTTAATTTGGAAATTTGTACTAATAAATTTATGAAAACGCTGTAATACAGTTTGAAAGCTCTTCCATTCCAAATATTTCTATAATTAACGCAGTAATTTTTTGAGAAATACATCGGATTGCGCTAAAATTGAAGTATGATAACTAAATTTCACGCTAGTTTCTGTTTACCTTTTATGAAAGAAAATAAACCTTGTTTGCCGAAAAACTTGGTTTAAGGCGACTTTCTAATTGTTTTAACTTTTACTACTAGGGTAAAGATAGTTATTGTAGAATACAAAATGAATGAGTGGAGTGAATTTTTTATGGCAACTAATTTAGAAGTTCAAAAAAGAGATACGAAACAACATTCGCAAGTGACAGAAATCCGTGTGGCAGGTCGTATTCCAGGTATTATTTACGGTTATCAATCTGAGAATATTACGATTTCAGTTGATTCCCTTGAGTTAATTAAAACGATTCGAGAACATGGGCGTAATGCAGTATTCTCAGTAACTATTGATGGAAAAAAATTAAATGTTCTTTTACACGAATACCAAATAGATCCACTAAAAGACGAACTAATCCATGTCGATTTCTTAGCCGTGAACATGAGCGAAGAAGTTGAAGCAGATGTGCGTATTGATTTAGTAGGAGAATCTTCTGGGGTTAAAGAAGGCGGCGTCTTGCAACAAGTCCTTTATGAAGTGACGGTTGCCGCAACGCCAGATAAGCTTCCAGAAGCAATTGAAGTAGATATTACAAAATTAGCGATTGGTGACTCACTTGCAGTGGGTGATATTCCTAAAAATACCGATTTTGAAATTAAAACAGACGTGGAAGAAGCTGTAGTAACTGTTGCTGCACCACGTACCGAAGTTGAAACAACAGCCGGTGAAGAAGTTGCCGAACCAGAAGCAGCTCACGGGTCAGCAGAAGAGCCAGTTGAATAAATAAGAAAAAGCGCAAGGTTTTTGTTTTGAAAACCTTGCGCTTCATTTTTGTTTACGGAAATGAAGTAAGGGTTTAGAATGCAAACAGCGAATAAGTAATTTAAATGGGGTAAAGCTCATCAATAGAAGAAAGTATAGAATCACCAGATGAATTCTTGCTTAAAGGCTGCTCAACTTAATTGTTGAGTTTTTTTATTTTATAGAAGTTAATATCAGGCATTGCAATGTCTATCTGCCCTTTTTTAGTTAACTGATATTTACATTCTGTTATATGAAAAACTTTCAAAACTCTAAATCGCATGTTATAATTTAGGCAATAACTTTCTAGTGAAACCAGTTCATTTATGAAGTGGTTTTCGTGTGCATAGGAGAATAAATGGATGAAGATGATTGTTGGACTGGGAAATCCAGGAAAAAAATATGAACGAACAAGGCACAATGTTGGGTTCATGGTAGTTGATGAACTTAGCTATCGTTTTAGTGCGCCTTGGAAAAGTTCGAAATTTAATGGCATGGTGAGTCAGCTCGTAATAAACGGCGAGAAAGTGTTGCTCGTAAAACCGCTGACGTTTATGAATGTATCTGGTGAGTGTGTTCGTCCGCTTATGGATTATTATCAAATTGATATAGAAGATTTAATCGTTGTATATGATGATTTGGATTTGCCAGTTGGGAAAATCAGGCTGCGGCAAAAAGGCAGTGCAGGTGGACATAACGGGATGCGTTCGTTGATTCAACATTTAAAAACACAAGATTTTAACCGAATTCGTGTAGGGATTGACCGACCGCCAAAAGGTGAAATCATTCATTACGTGCTCGGGGATTTTCAAAAAATAGAACAACCAGATATAATTGCGGCCATAAAAAAAAGCGCAGATGCCATTGAAGATGCGACTAAAATGCCGTTTCTAGATGTAATGAATCGCTATAACTAAGCGTGCTGAGCTAGTAAGAGTCTAGCTTATGCGTGCTTAGTTGCTCGTGTTGGGAAGAAGGAATTTTCTGACAAATAAGCAATTGAAGATGGGAAGAGGAGAGGTTGACTTTGAAAGGTTTAAAACAATTAATTTTTGAACAAAAAGAAATCCGCCAAATCATTAGTGCGGTTAACGATAAAAAAGAATCACAACTCGTAACAGGATTATCGGGTT
This sequence comes from Listeria sp. ILCC797, assembly GCF_900186185.1. Lineage (NCBI taxonomy): Bacteria > Bacillati > Bacillota > Bacilli > Caryophanales > Listeriaceae > Listeria > Listeria sp. ILCC797. The sequence continues at coordinate 20,667 of NZ_FYBS01000008.1, read as the reverse complement.
CATCGCGCGCACTTTTTGCGAGCGTACTCGAAGGAGCGACACAAAAACAAACGTTGCTCGTCACACATAATTTGTATCACGCGCAAAAATTGTACGATGATTTGCTCACATTAATCGACTTTGACCGCCTATTTTTATACCCGGCAGACGAACTCATTTCCTCCGAACTAAGCGTATCAAGCCCCGAACTTCGCGGTCAGCGCGTAGAAGCACTCGACTTTCTTCTTTCGGAAAAACCGGGAATTTTAGTTGTCCCTGTAGCAGGGCTTCGAAAAATACTTCCGCCCGTTTCGTTATGGAAAAAATACAACCTGCAAATTGTTCAAGGTGAGGAAATTGATCCCGAACAGCTAAAAGAAAGCCTCGTGACAATGGGCTATACAATGAGTGGTATGGTCAATACGCCCGGAGAATTCAGCATTCGCGGTGGCATTATCGATGTCTATCCAATCACAGAAGAATTCCCCGTGCGCATTGAACTTTTTGATACAGAAATTGATTCGCTTCGCTATTTCGATGTTGAAACGCAGCGTTCGCATCAGAAACTTGCTGAATTTCGCATCTTGCCCGCAACGGAAATTTTGCTTGAGCAAGCTTATTTCCCAGATATTGTGACGCGCCTTGAAAAAGGTCTTGCTGCAACGTTAAAAAACATGAAAAACGAAGAAGACAAGCAAGGCTTAATGGAAAATATCGAAACGGATTTGGAACTGCTTCGTTCGGGAATAAAGCCGGATATGTTCTTTAAATATATTGGACTAGCCTACCCAGATCCCGCCTCGATCCTCGACTATGCCGCACAAGATATGCTTTTCGTTTTAGACGAGTATGGACGCATTCAAGAAACCGACGAACGTTTAGAAAAAGAAGAAGCAGAATGGCATACGGAAACGCTCAGCCGGCTAGAAACCGTGCGCGATGTCAAATTGGGTCACCATTTTAAAGAGCTTATGGAAAGCGTGCGGACGCCGAAAATTTATTTGACGTTATTCCAAAAAGCACATAGCGCCATGCGCGTTTCGCAAACAACCAATTTAGTTTATAAACAAATGCAACAATTTCACGGACAAATGTCTGTTTTAAAAACGGAATTAGATAGTTGGCACAAAAATAATTATGCGGTCGTCATTTTGGCGCCTTCCGTAGAACGGGCAACTAAAATGCAACAGACTTTGGCAGATTATGACATGGAAAGTGTCATTTTAACGCGCGAAGAAGATGTGCCAAAATACGGCGCTGTCCAATTTGTCATCGGTACCTTCCAAAACGGCTTTGAATTACCGCTTGCAAAAGTGGTCATCATTAGCGAAACAGAACTTTTTAATAAAAAGACGAAAAAAGTTAAAAAACGCCAGAAACTTTCAAATGCTGAACGAATTCAAAGTTATTCGGAACTTAAAGTTGGTGATTATGTCGTTCACGTCAACCACGGTATCGCACGCTATGTCGGCATGGAAACCCTTGAAATTAGCGGTGTTCATAAGGATTATTTGCTACTGGTTTACCAAGGTGAAGACAAATTATTTATCCCTGTGGAACAGCTCGATTTAGTCCAAAAATATGTAGGGGCTGAGGGGAAAGCACCGAAATTAAATAAGCTTGGCGGTTCAGAGTGGAAGCGCGTCAAAACAAAAGTGAAGGCGTCTGTGCAAGATATTGCGGATGATTTGATTAAGCTTTACGCAGAACGTGAGGCGGAGAAAGGCTTTGCGTTTAGTCCGGATAGCGATATGCAGCGCGAATTTGAGGATTCATTTCCGTATCAACCAACTGAAGACCAAATTCGTTCGATTCGGGAAATTAAGCATGACATGGAACGCATTCGCCCGATGGACCGGCTTCTCGTTGGAGATGTTGGTTACGGGAAAACGGAAGTTGCGCTTCGTGCGGCGTTTAAGGCGGTCATGGACGGCAAGCAAGTCGCATTTTTAGTACCGACGACCATTTTGGCGCAGCAACATTTTGAAACGATGAAAGAACGCTTCCAAGGTTTTCCAATTAATATTGGGCTATTAAGCCGTTTTAGAACGCGGAAACAACAAAACGAAACAATTTCCGGTTTGGCGTCTGGGACGGTGGACATTGTCGTCGGGACGCATCGCCTTCTTTCGAAAGACGTAAAATATCGCGACCTCGGCTTCCTAATTGTCGACGAGGAACAACGCTTTGGTGTGACGCACAAGGAAAAAATCAAACAAATCCGGTCTAAAATTGATGTTTTAACCTTGACGGCGACGCCGATTCCGCGGACGTTACACATGTCCATGCTCGGCGTGCGTGATTTGTCTGTCATTGAAACGCCACCGGCAAATAGATTTCCTGTGCAAACGTATGTTACAGAACAAAATAACGTTTTAGTTCGCGAGGCAATTGAGCGGGAACTAGCACGCGAGGGACAAGTGTATTATTTATATAATCGAGTCGAATCGATTTTGCAAAAAGCAGATGAAATTTCCATGCTCGTTCCAGATGCGCGTGTGGCTGTAGCGCACGGTCAAATGACAGAATCTGAGTTAGAATCGGTCATCTTAAGCTTCCTTGAAGGGGAGTATGACGTGTTAGTGACGACGACGATTATTGAAACGGGCGTGGATATTCCAAACGTGAATACGCTGTTTGTTCAAAACGCCGATCATATGGGGCTCTCGCAGCTCTACCAATTACGTGGTCGGGTTGGGCGTTGGAACCGCATCGCCTATGCTTACTTTATGTATCAAAAGGATAAAATTCTACGTGAGGAAGCTGAAAAACGACTTCAAGCGATTAAGGAATTTACTGAACTAGGCTCTGGATTTAAAATTGCGATGCGCGATTTGTCTATCCGCGGCGCGGGTAATATACTAGGAGCACAGCAACATGGCTTTATTGATTCAGTCGGATTTGACCTTTATTCGCAAATGCTTAAAGAAGCGATTGAAGCGCGCCGGCCGAAGGAAGAACAAGAACCCGTTGCACCAGTTGAAATCGACATTCAAGTTGATGCTTACATTCCAGAATATTATATTACGGACAGCAGACAGAAAATCGAAATGTATAAACGCTTCCGAAATGTCCTAGATGTGGAAGAACTTGAATCGCTGAAAAGCGATATGATGGATCGTTTTGGGGAATATCCAGAAGAAGTGGAGTACTTATTTACGGTGACAGAACTTCGTGTGCATGCGCTTCTTGTTGGTGTAGAGCTAATCAAGGAAGAAGCGAAAAAAATCACGATTCTCTTCTCGGAAAAAGGAACGGGAAATATTCGCGGTGACAAAGTGATGGAAGTGATTTCGGAATACGGGAGAAATGTTGGTGTTGGCATGGAAGGGACTTGCCTAAAACTCACGATGAACGTGCAAAACAAGAGTTTGCAGGAATGGCTGTATGCGGTGAAAGTCATCATCGAAAACTTGAAAACCGCTTTAAAAGAGCCGAGTGAGGTTGAAAACTAAAGGGGAAATGTAGCAGAAAGGCGGCATAGTATGTCAGAACGCTCGATTAAAAACTTAATGCGCGGCGCAATGTGGCTCACAATTGCCTCGCTAATTTCCAAAATTCTAAGCGCCATTTATCGTGTACCGTTCCAAAACATGGTCGGCGATGTCGGTTTTTATATTTTTCAACAAGTTTATCCGTTTTACGGGATTGCGATGACTTTTGCGCTAGGCGGCTTCCCAGTTGTCATTTCGAAAATGATGGCCGAAGCTGAAGGAAACACGAGGCGCCAACAAATTATTTTGCAATCCATTTACCGGACACTCCGAGTAGTGAGCATCTTACTGTTTCTATTTCTATTTGCCTTCGCGTACAGCATTGCAAATATGATGGGCGACTTGCAACTTGCACCGCTCATTCAAACCGTAAGTTTTGTTTTCCTGCTCACACCGCAACTCGCTTTTTTGCGCGGCTATTTCCAAGGCCAAGATGACATGATACCAACCGCCGTTTCACAAACCATCGAACAGCTCATTCGCGTCGGCATCATCATCGTCGGCGCATGGCTCGCAGTCAAAAGCGGCCAAAGTCTCTACACAGCAGGCAGTATGGCCATGAGCGGCGCCTTTTTCGGCGGACTTGCTGCCGTCTTAATATTAAGGCATTTTCATAAGAAAAGACTTTCCGAAGGTGGCTTAAAAGTTTGGGGAAGCTTCCCGAGCAAAACTGAAAAGCGAGGAATTGCTAAGGCGTTTCTCATTCAAAGTCTAGCCATTTGTACAGTTAGCGCCATGCTAATTATTTTCCAACTGCTCGATTCCTTTCAAGTCTATCGCCTAATGATTGAAGGTGGCATTCCAGATTTAGTAGCTAAATCGCTTAAAGGGGTATACGATAGAGGGCAGCCCATTTTACAGCTCGGTCTAGTCCTTTCAACCGGCCTTGCGCTTGCGCTTGTACCAATGATTACCGCGGCACGAGTGAGCGGCGAACGCAAAAAATTGGAACGCTCCGTGCTTCTCGGCATGAAACTCACACTCATTTTATCCGCCGCAGAAACAGTCGGACTTATCGTCATCATGCGCCCGCTAAACCAGATGCTCTTTGAAACGAGCGACGGCACGCTAGTCTTGCAGCTTTTTATGCCCGCCGTCTTTTTGAGCTCGCTTATCATTATGACAAGCAGCATTTTGCAAGGCTTCGGCAAGATTTCCGTTCCCGCAGTGGCCGTTTTAATTGGGGCAATAACAAAATGTGCAGCGAACGCATTTCTTGTCCCCCGTTACGCCACGCTCGGCGCGTCTTTAGCCACGTGTATCGGTCTCTTTGTTATTTTAGTGGTTTGTTATTTTGCACTAAAGCAGAATGCCGACGTGCCATTTTTCGAACGGCAGACCATCTTCAATTTATGCGGCGCCCTTCTTGTGATGTGTGTGTTCCCAGTGTTGTGGGAGTGGCTTGCGCCCGCCGTAACAAGAACAGGCAGCGCCGTACAAGCAGTCCTAAGTGTAGCACTTGGCGGCGGCGTATTTTTAATCTTCGCGCTCCGCTACAAACTGCTCACTGCTCGTGATTTCACATACCTACCATTTGGCGCCAGATTATTATGGCTCAGTCAAAAGGTAGTAAAAAATAAATAAAGAGGTGTAAAAAAATGCGTTTAGATAAATTTTTAAAAGTTTCTAGATTAATAAAACGCCGTACAGTTGCAAAAGAAGTAGCTGAAAAAGGGCGAATTGCAATTAACGGAGTTGTTGCCAAACCAGGTACAAATGTAAAAGTAGGTGACGAGCTTGTTATTCGCTTTGGTCCAAAAACGGTGACAGCGAAAATCGACCGTTTAGAAGAAAATGCCAGAAAAGAAGCAGCTGCAGAAATGTATACGATTATAAGCGAAACGCGAAATGATGCTGAATAAAAAAAGCCCAAACCAAGTCGTTAATTGGTTTGGGCTTCTTTTTGTTTTGTAAAAGATGAGCGGACGTTTGTTATTGAAGAAAAGTCTTCATCTTCTTGCTCATATATAAGTGTATCGTCTAATAATTTGAACGTCGCTGAAATGTTTTCTTTTGTAAACTCGATATAATATTTATCATTTTTTTCGGTTTCTGTTATTTGACTTATATTTTTATTTTTTTTAAGACTATTTAAATGAGTAGGGATGCTCCCTCTGTCGGAAGCGGTTTTATATGAATAGATTTTAAGTACTTTTACTTCGCCTGTTAACTCATATCCCTCTTTATCTTGGCGAGGTTTCGTCTGATACTTCGTGATAGTTGTTTCAACCATATTCTTAACCGTATGCTTCACTTCCCCGTTGGAAGAAATTTCGATATGTGTTTTGACATGGCTACCTTTCGCATCATAAGTCATAGGCTCCTCGTCGTCAAGAGTTACGGTCGATTCTTCAATATTCCAAGTCCCTACATACTGTTTGTCGATTTTGCTCCCACAACCACTGAGAAGTGCAAGGATTAAAATAAATAGAGTGCTAAAAATAAATTTTTTCATATAGTAATTCTCCTAAGTTAGTAAAGTTATTTTGTGAAAATGGAGGTACTTTTTGCATTTCCGTAATTTTTATTGAATTGAGTTTGGACAAGGGTCTTGTTTTTAAATTTTAAATTAATTCGGATGCCCGTAGAAAATTTTTGGGTATATTCGATACGGTACTCGCCATTTTTTTCTTTCCCCGAAACATCGCTAAGCTCTTCTGATGATTTCAAATCGGCAAGTGTACTTTTCGCAAATTCTTTATCTAAATCCGTTTTGTAAGGTAGGGTAATACTTTTTTTATAATCGCCCGTTAACCGATATTTTCCTTTTTCGTCCACAGGCTCAAGCTTATAGTCAGCTTTTGATTTGACATCACCATTGATGGTTTTTTCTTCGACTTTACCATTAGCGGAAATTTTTATATGGCCAACGGGTGTAATACTTCCTTTCCTTTCTTTACCATCGATAAGCAGAGTGAAATTTTTTAGCGACCACTTGCCAGCGTGTGCATCATCAACTACGTTACCGCAACCTCCGAGTAAAGTTAAAGGTAAAACAATTAACAAGCTAAAAATCATTTTTTTCATGTTGTATACTCCTTTTTATGTTTTGACAATTATCGTTTTAGTTTAACATAAAAAATTAACCAATGGGAAAAGAATTTTAAGCCTACGTAGTCATTGTTTTTTCAACGGTTTTTATTTTTGTAAAAAAATAGTCGATTTCACGGATACCAATAGACAAACAGAAAAAAAATTGTTATTATTTTAGATAGGAGAATCTTTTTACTTGACTAGGAGGTGCGATAGATGAAGAATGAAAAAAATGTGACGCGTATGCAGAATCGCTATATTAAAGACACGCAAACGTTGAAGAAAATTAAAAATCGTCGTCGCGTTGCCTTAGCTAGAAGGCTTACAGGCCTTGTAGTTGTTTTAGTCATTGTTTTCGGTGCGTTATTTTTCACTTATACAAAACAAGCATTATTGTTACAAGAGAAAAAAACTGAAAAAGTAAAAACAGAGCAAAAGCTCGCTGATTCAAAAAAGGAAGAAAAAGCTTTGAAGAGTCAAATCAATAAATTGCATGATGATGATTATATTGCGAAACTAGCTAGAAGCGAGTATTATCTTTCGAAGGAAGGCGAGATTATTTTTAATACGCCAACTGGAGATGATGAGAAAAAAACATCGTCAAATTAGTAGAGCAAACTATTTTGACATGGCTTTAAATAACGTTATAATAAATGTTGTAAAGAGTGATTTTTAAGGAGGAAGCTTTTTTTTATGTCGATCGAAGTAGGCAACAAGTTGCAAGGGAAAGTTACTGGGATTACTAATTTTGGAGCGTTTGTGGAGCTTGAAGGTGGCAAAACAGGTCTGGTCCATATTAGTGAGGTTGCAGATAATTATGTGAAAGATATTAATGATATTTTGACTGTTGGGGATGAAGTTACCGTTAAAATTATGAATGTTTCTGATGAGGGGAAAATTGGTCTTTCAATTCGTAAAGCTGTAGATCGTCCAGAGCGTCCAGAACGCAATTACGATAAGAAGCCTAAATTCAATAAGAAGCCGGTAAGAAGTGCGAAGCCAGCGGAGAATTTTGAAGATATCATGGCTCAATTTTTAAAAGATAGTGAAGATCGTCTATCGACAATTAAACGTCAAACAGAATCAAAACGTGGTGGTCGTGGCGCTCGTCGCGGCTAAACCGATTATAGAAATAAATTAGGATGGGTGAAGCCCATCCTTGTTTTCTCATATAAAGATGGAAGAAAGGTCTTTTTTCATGGATGATTTTTTAAGACGTGTTGAAAATGAAATAGTGAAATATGACCTAATCCGGCCAAATGAAAAGTTGCTTGTCGCAGTTTCAGGTGGTCCGGATTCTTTGGCGTTGCTGCATTTCCTAATGAATCGCCAAGGCGCAAACAATCTAGTTGTTCTCCACGTGAATCATTTGCTTCGCGCTGAGTCAGACGAGGAAGCGGATTTCGTTCGCAGCTTTGCGGAGAGGCACAATCTTGCTTTTATCCAAAAGAAAGTAGACGTTCAGAGCTTGGCGGTTTCTGAAAAAAGAGGGATTGAAGAGACGGCGCGTCTTGTGAGGTATCGTTTTTTTGAGGAGTCGATGCTGGAGTCGGGGATTCAGAAAATTGCGCTTGCGCACCATGCTGATGATCAAATTGAAACGATTTTGATGCGTCTTGTTCGCGGAAGTTCGGGTACGGGGTTTTCTGGAATCCGTCCGATGCGTATGCTAGGTGAAGGTCATGTTATTCGTCCGTTTCTTTCCGTTTCGAAAAAAGATATTTTAGCCTATACGTCGGAACATAAGCTTCCATTTGTTGTCGATGCATCTAATGAAATGGATAATTTTACGCGGAATCGTTTTAGAAAACATATTGTTCCGCTACTTGAAAAGGAAAACGTTGGCATTGCTGAGCATTTTAAAAATTTTTCGGATGAAACGTGGGAGGATTTTCACTTTTTAGATGAAATGGCACTGTCCGAATTTGAGAAAATTGCTGTAAAAGAAGAGGGCTTTGTTAAAATAGAGCGAAATGCAGTAGAAAATATGGCGAATCCTTTACAACGGCGCATAATTCATTTACTATTAAAATATCTGTATAATAATGATATTCAAGATATTTCAAAGCGTCATATAGAAGCAATTTATGGTGTTATTCATGGAAATAATCCTTCTGCCACACTCAATTTGCCAAAAAACGTCATCTTTAGGCGTACATATGACCAACTAGAAGCATTTTTCTATAAAGAAGAGGTAAAGAAGGAATTTTATTATCAGATAGCTCCGAATGATCGGATTGAAATGTTAGACGGTTCTGTTTTTAAAATGCGACAAAAAAGCTCTGTCGTTCAAACAGCAGGCCTAAATGGCATTATTATAGATGCTGAGGCCGTTTCCTTACCCCTTGTTATTCGTAATCGCCTTCCGGGTGACAGAATGACACTCAAAGGGACTGGCGGGACGAAAAAATTAAAAGACATTTTTATCGATGCTAAAATCCCTAAATTCTTACGAGATACGATTCCTGTTGTAACAGATGATAATGGGAAAGTTTTGTGGGTGCCAGGTGTTAAGGAATCCTGTTATGTTGTAAAACCAAGTCGCGAAAAAAAGCAATTTATTATGAGGTATAGCAAGAATTTAGGAGGAAAGAAAAGCATGCATAACGATATTCAAAAGGTGCTAATTAGTGAAGAGGAAATTCAAAAGAAGATTCGTGAGCTTGGTGTTGAGTTAACGACAGAATATGAGGGACGTAATCCGCTAGTTATTGGCGTGTTAAAAGGTGCAACGCCGTTTATGACAGATTTAATTAAACGAGTCGACACCTACTTAGAAATGGATTTCATGGACGTTTCAAGTTACGGAAATGGCATGGTTTCGTCTGGTGAAGTCAAAATCATTAAAGATTTAAATACATCTGTTGAAGGACGAGATGTTTTAATTGTAGAAGATATTATTGATAGCGGACGTACACTTAGTTATTTAGTAGACTTGATTAAGTATCGAAAAGCAAAATCGGTGAAGCTCGTAACGTTACTCGATAAACCAGAAGGCCGAAATGTTGATATTGATGCCGACTATGTTGGGTTTATTGTCCCAAATGAATTTGTCGTTGGGTACGGACTTGATTTTGCTGAAAGATATCGTAACTTACCGTATATTGGTGTTTTAAAACCGGAAATTTATTCGGAGTGATAAAATTTCACTTTTGCCACGCTTTTTTGCTAAAATGTAAAGTATAAGTAAAAAGGTTGATAAAGTAAGTAGAAATTTTGCGAAACATGCAAATTAGTAGGCAACACGCCAGCGTTATGCTATTATTAATCTTAGTTTTTTAGCTCATAATACCTATTGGGGAATGACTTTACTAATAAATGAATCTTCGTGAGAGAAATTGAATTTCGGATGTGTTTTTTCGGAAAAATAGGGAAAAGTTTGTTGTTTCCTTGAAGCCAATTTTAAAAGTATAATCCAGGCTCTTACGTGGGAGGAGGTACGGAATGAACAGATTTTTTAGAAATGCAATATTTTATGTCATAATATTCCTAGTCATCATTGGAATTGTAGCTTCCTTTAACAATAATAAAGAGGCAGCCAAGGATATTAGTTATTCAGAGTTTATGACGAAACTGGAGGACGGGGATGTAAAATCATTTACTATCCAACCTGATCGCAGTGTTTATACAATTGAAGGTGAATTTAAATCTTCAGATAAATCATCAGAGGATGATAAGAAAGTATTAGGCCAAAATAAAAGTGATACGGCCTTCACAACTTATGCGCTTAGTAGTGATACGCTATTAACGGATATGCAAAAAGAAGCAGATAGCAATAAAACTAAATGGGAAGTTGTCCCAGCTAAACAAAATAATGGATGGGTTACCTTCCTTTCTTCCATTATTCCGTTCCTAATTATCATTATCCTGTTCTTCTTCTTAATGAGCCAGTCACAAGGTGGCGGCGGTGGTAAAGTGATGAGCTTTGGTAAGAGCAAAGCAAAACTTTACAATGACGATAAGAAGAAAGTGCGATTTACAGATGTTGCAGGAGCAGATGAGGAGAAACAAGAACTTGTTGAAGTGGTTGAGTTCTTGAAAGATCCGCGTAAATTTGCTGATTTAGGTGCACGTATTCCAAAAGGTGTGCTTTTAGTCGGACCACCGGGAACAGGTAAAACGTTACTTGCCCGTGCTGTAGCAGGAGAAGCGGGTGTGCCATTCTTCTCAATCAGTGGTTCTGACTTTGTAGAAATGTTTGTTGGTGTCGGTGCGAGCCGTGTTCGTGATTTGTTCGAAAATGCGAAGAAAAATGCGCCATGTATTATCTTTATCGATGAAATTGATGCTGTAGGTCGTCAGCGTGGTGCTGGCATGGGCGGTGGTCACGATGAACGTGAACAAACGCTTAACCAATTGCTCGTTGAAATGGATGGTTTCGGTGGTAATGAAGGTATTATCATTATCGCAGCAACGAACCGTGCAGATGTACTTGACCCAGCCCTTCTTCGTCCAGGCCGTTTCGACCGTCAAATTATGGTTGACCGCCCAGACGTAAAAGGCCGTGAAGCAGTATTACGCGTACATGCTAGAAACAAACCTTTAGCCAAAAGTGTTGATTTAAAAGCGATTGCGCAACGTACGCCTGGTTTCTCCGGGGCAGACCTAGAAAACTTACTAAATGAAGCGGCATTAGTTGCTGCTCGTGCTGATAAAAAGCAAATTGATATGAGTGATTTAGACGAAGCGAGCGACCGCGTTATTGCTGGTCCTGCTAAGAAAAATCGCGTTATTTCTAAAAAAGAACGCCGCACAGTTGCTTACCACGAAAGTGGGCATACAGTTGTCGGTATGGTGCTTGATGAAGCCGAAACAGTTCATAAAGTAACCATTGTTCCACGTGGGCAAGCCGGCGGTTACGCTGTCATGCTTCCGAAAGAAGACCGCTTCTTAATGACGAAAGCAGAACTTCTTGACCGAATTACGGGCTTGCTTGGTGGACGTGTTGCTGAAGAAATTACGTTCGGTGAAGTTACAACAGGCGCAAGTAATGACTTTGAACGCGCAACAGAAATTGCACGCCGCATGGTAACAGAATGGGGTATGAGTGATAAAATTGGACCGCTTCAATTCACATCAGGAAACGGTCAAGTGTTCATGGGTCGCGACTTCGGGAGCGATAAAGGATTCTCTGATAAGATTGCTTATGAAATTGACACAGAAGTTCAAAGCCTTATTCGCTACTGTTACGACCGCGCCAAAAATATTCTTTTAGAACATAAAGAGCAACATGTTCTAATCGCGGAAACACTTCTTGAAGTGGAAACGCTAGATGCTCGCCAAATTCGTTCGCTATTTGATGACGGTGTAATGCCTCCAGATGCGGATACATTAACGGTTGAAGAATATCCTTCCGAAAAAGATGATGAAGAACCAAAATCTTTTGATGAAGAAAAAGCGGAATTGAAGCACGAAGAAGCAACTGAAGAGAAAACGCAAGAAACGACATCAGAAGAAGCTGAAAGTGCAGAAGAAAAACCACAAGATAAAAAAGACAACGAATAATAATAGAAAGGACTAAGCATACGTGCTTAGTCCTTTCTTAGAACAAAAACGAGGTGTGAAGGCAATGATTTTAGTCATCGACGTAGGAAATACAAATTGCACGTTTGGGGTTTATGACGGTGAGGAGTTGAAGCGGACTTTTCGGATTGCGACAGATAAGGCGAGGACGGCAGATGAATTAGGGATGCTCGTATTAAGCTTTTTAAACCATGAAAAAATATTACCAGAACAAGTGACGGATGTTGTGATTTGTTCGGTAGTGCCACCCGTTATGCATGCTGTTCAAACGATGAGCACACGCTATTTCCAAGTTGAACCGCTCGTTGTCGGGCCAGGGATTAAAACGGGTTTGAATTTAAAAGTGGAAAATCCGCGGGAACTGGGCGCCGACAGAATTGTGAATGCGGTCGCGGCTCTTGAAGAATACAAAAGCCCGATTATTATTGTTGATTTTGGCACAGCCACAACATTTTGCTACATTGACGAAAAAGGCACCTATCAAGGCGGAGCGATTGCACCAGGCATCATGACGGCAACGGAAGCACTGTACAATCACGCCGCAAAACTACCTCGGGTGGATATAAAAGCTTCGCAAAACGTAATTGGCAAGACGACAGTGACCTCTATGCAGGCCGGCATTTTTTATGGCTTCATCGGCCAATGTGAAGGGATTATTTCGGTGATGAAAAAAGAAGCCGGAACAAACCCAATTGTTGTCGCGACTGGTGGTTTGGCGCGTCTGATTACTGAGAAATCGACACTTGTCGATGTGGTGGATCCCTTTTTAACCTTAAAAGGATTGTACGTATTATATAAGCGAAATAAAGGAGAAAAGAAATGAACGATTATTTAGTGAAAGCTTTAGCATATGATGGTCGCGTGCGAATTTATGCAGCGATTACAACAGAAACAGTTAGCGAAGGGCAAAGGCGCCATGATACGTGGCCGGTAGCTTCCGCTGCGCTTGGCCGTACGATGACAGCGACGCTCTTTTTAGGTGCGATGCAAAAAGAAAATCAGAAAATCACAGCAAAAATTGAAGGAAATGGCCCAATCGGCGCAATTATTGCGGATAGTAATACGCAAGGTGGGGTCCGCGGTTACGTCACTAATCCGCACGTCAATTTTGCGGATTTAAATGAAGCCGGGAAACTAGATGTGCGCCGCGGCGTTGGGACAGAAGGAACGCTTTCTATTGTAAAAGATTTAGGTTTTGGCGAAAATTTTACTGGCCAAATTCCAATTGTATCAGGGGAAATTGCTGAGGACTTCACGTATTATTTGGCAAACTCCGAACAAATCAACTCATCTGTAGGTGTAGGCGTCCTTGTTAATCCTGATACGACAATCAAAGCGGCCGGCGGTTTTATGCTGCAACTTCTGCCAGGTGCTGATGACGCGCTAATTACCGAAATCGAAAAGAATTTGGCGAAATGCCCAACTGTTTCGCGCATGATTGATAGCGGGGAAACACCAGAAAGTATCATCGCGCTTCTTGCGGGTGGTGCTGAAAAAGTAAAAATTTTAGAAACGATTCCTGTCCGTTTTGAATGCAACTGTTCAAAAGAGCGCTTTAAAACAGCGATTATTTCATTAGGCAAAGACGAAATTCGTGCAATGATTGATGAAGAACACGGGGCGGAAACGGAATGCCATTTTTGCCGAAACCATTACCATTTTTCGGAAGAAGAGTTGGAAAGTTTATATGAAGAAGCGAAATAAAAAATCATCCGCGTTATGCGGATGATTTTTTATTTAATCACTCGTCGCCACCATTCTTACCATAAAAATACATTAGAAAGCTGTTTCAAACGATAAAGATTCCCAATCGATTTTTAAAATTGACAAAACAACTCGGAATTAGGTAAAGTAAAAGAAAAGCTATTTGGAGGAGTGTTGAAATGAAAATTGCGAATTCAATTACAGAATTAATTGGAAATACCCCTATTGTAAAGTTAAATCGCTTACCGGAAAAAGGTAGTGCGGACGTTTATGTGAAGTTAGAATTTCAAAATCCAGGTGGGAGCGTGAAAGATCGCATTGCAAATGCTATGATTGAAGCAGCTGAAAAAGAAGGTGTCTTGAAGCCTGGTGATACAATCATTGAGCCGACAAGTGGAAACACAGGAATTGGTCTTGCGATGGTAGCAGCTGCAAAAGGGTACCATGCAATTTTCGTTATGCCAGATACAATGAGCCTTGAAAGACGTAAACTTCTTCAAGCATACGGTGCAGAACTTGTGCTCACAAAAGGTGCAGACGGTATGAAAGGGGCCATTCAAAAAGCAGATGAACTTGCTAAAGAACATGGTTATTTTATCCCGCAACAATTTCACAACCCTGCAAACCCACAGGTTCATGAAAAAACGACTGGTCCAGAGATTGTCGAAGCTTTCGGTAAAGATGGGCTTGACGCGTTCATTTCCGGCGTAGGAACTGGTGGTACTGTTACTGGTGCAGGACACGTGTTACGAAAAAATTATCCGGATATTAAAATCTATGCTTTAGAACCAGAAGAATCGCCTGTATTAAGTGGTGGTGTTCCTTCGCCGCATAAAATCCAAGGCATTGGGGCTGGATTTGTTCCAGATACACTGGATACAAAAGTATATGATGGTGTCCTTAAAGTGGCTAGTGAAGATGCTCTAGTTACCGCGCGTGAAGTTGCGAAAAAAGAAGGGATTTTAGTTGGGATTTCTTCTGGAGCGACAATTAAAGCTGCTTTAGACCTTGCTAAGGAGCTTGGCGAAGGAAAAAAAGTGCTTGCAGTTGTGGCGAGCAACGGTGAACGCTATTTAAGCACTGCGTTATATAATTTTGATGAGTAATAGATAATAGAAGGAGATGAGTGTCGTCACTCATCTCTTTTTATGTAAAGAAATAAAATTCTAATCTTTTTCTAATCTTCTACACAGTAGAAACACTTTTTTTGCGCGTATGATGCATTTATAAGCTAACAACAAACAAAACATTTTCATTTCTTTCCCTTTTTAGAATGAAAATCCAAAACTCCCTTTTGGACCAATGCGGTTTACTCCCTTTTTTCCGCATTGGTTTTTGTTTGCGTAAAATGAAAAAAAGAAAATGAAACTCTTAACAAACTTTCATTTTCCTCACAGAAGGTTTTAGGGAAATCTGTTTATTATATAGTTATAAGCTAACAACAAACAAAACATTTTCATTTTCCCCTTTTAAATGAAAATCCCAAAACTCCCTTTTTTAGCCAGTGTGGTTACTCCCTTTTCCACACTGGTTTTTTATGTCTAAAAGAAAACGTATATTCGCAAAGATTTTGAAATCTGTTAAAATATAGTTGTATAAGAATTGTCATTGTGACACCCAAATACCCTAACTGGTCAGAGCTAGGGTATTTTTTATGGGTTCAGAAGTTTGTTGTCGTCTAATTTCCATTACGCCGACCTTCTAATATGTGTTTGAAAAGCGTAATTACGCAACCAACTACAATCGGCGCAATTAAACTGGTATATAGAATTGCCATGTGTGCACCTGCCCTCTAACGAAATTCGTCAAAGGTAGACAATCATTTTATTATACCTTTTCATTCAAGAGGTGGCTATAGAATCACTGATAAAGCTAGATTTGGCGAAGTTTTACTATCTTTATGGAATAAAAAATAGAATGAGAAGAAAAAAATTGATTTCTTAATGAACTTTCATTTTTCTCACAGTAGATTTTAGGGAAATCTGTTTATTATATAGTCATAAGCTAACAACAACAAAACATTTTCATTTCTCCCCTTTGAATGAAAATCCCAAAACTCCCTTTTTGACCAACGTGGTTTACTCCCTTTTCCACGTTGGTTTTTTATGTGCTTTAAAACAAAAGAGGCTGCTATGAGCTGTTTTGATGCTATAATAATGAAGAGAGGTGAGGCTATTGGTTAAAAAATGGGAAAAGTCACAAACCAGTCTAGTGATGGGGATTTTAAATATTACACCAGATTCATTTTCAGATGGTGGCGCATATATGGACGTGCAGGAAGCTGTTTTACATGCTGAAAAGATGGTGCGAGATGGTGCTAGTATTATTGATGTTGGTGGTGTTTCCACTCGCCCGGGACATTCGGAGGTTTCGATTCATGAGGAAACAAACCGTGTTATTCCTGTTATTAAAGCTCTACGCAAGGCGCTGCCAAATACATATTTATCCATTGATACATGGCGCAGTGAGGTGGCGGAAGCAGCAGTGCTCGCTGGTGCCGATTTGTTAAATGATCAATGGGGCGCGAAAAAAGATTCTAAAATGGCGGCAATTGCTGCTAAATATGATATTCCGATTTGTTTGATGCATAACCGAATGGACCGGGATTATGAAAATTTTATGGAAGAAGTGAAGGCTGACCTAGAAGAAAGTGTTGCAATTTGTCGGCGGGCTGGCGTTAAAGATGAACATATTATTTTAGATCCGGGATTTGGATTTGCAAAATCGGTTGAGCAAAATTTGGAAGTCCTACGCCGCATTGACGAAATTGTCGCGCTAGGCTTTGAAGTTTTACTTGGAACGAGCCGTAAGTCAACAATCGGTCAAGTTTTAAACCTAGAAACAAACGATCGTATTGAAGGCACGGGAGCAACCGTCGTGTACGGTCTGGCGAAAGGCTGTCGTATTGTTCGTGTTCACGATGTGCTTGAAATAGCAAGAATGGTTAGAATGACAGATGCTATTATGGGACATATTGCTTTAAAAAACGAAAAAGGGTGAGAAAATGGATAAAATCTACTTAAATGAACTAAATTTCTATGGTTATCATGGTGTTTTGCCGCAAGAAAACCAGTTGGGGCAAGTTTTTCAAGTGTCGCTGGTGCTTCATTTATCGACGAAAGAAGCAGGGCAGACGGATAGTGTTGAGGATACGGTAAGTTATGCGGACGTTTACGAAACGGTGAAGGAAATTACTGAGGCGCGCGAGTTCAAATTGATTGAAGCACTTGCGGAAACAATTGCTACGGAAGTTTTGCGAGATTATGCAAAGCTTGAAGCCGTCACAGTGAAAGTCATTAAACCGAATCCGCCAATTCCGGGCCATTATCATTCTGTTGCGGTTGAAATTTATCGTGAGCGGAGTGTGGACTAAATGGCGCAAGCATTTTTATCTCTCGGTTCTAACATTGGTGAAAAGCTGGAAAATCTCACGCAAGCGGTTAAATTGCTGGCAGAAAATCCGAACATCACTGTTGAAAAAGTTTCCAGTGTTTACCAAACGGAGCCAGTTGGTTATGAGGATCAGGATATATTTTTTAACATTGCCGTTCAAATCGAGACATGCCTCGCGCCAGAAGCGCTTCTCGATACATGTTTAAATGTTGAAAAGGAACTCGGTCGCGTGCGCTTGTTTAAATGGGGACCGCGGCTCATCGATGTAGATGTTTTGCTCTATGATGACATTCAAATCGATACCGAAAAACTCAAAATTCCACACCCTTTTATGCAGGAAAGAGCCTTTGTGATGTTGCCTCTTTCAGAAATTGCGGAGGAAGTCGCCAAAACTTACTTAGTTGAAAAATTAATCGAAAATCAAGGGATAAAACGGACAAATTTTCATCTAAAGTGGTAAAAAAAGCACTTGCGAAACTTTTAAACTGTGTTAACATAACACTAGCGTATGAAAAAGGAAAGAGGAAGGGGCTTTAAAAGCATGTTTCAAATTGGTGATGTGGAGATTAAAAACCGTGTAGTCGTTGCTCCGATGGCCGGAATATCAAACTCCGCTTTTAGACTTACAGTGAAAGAATTTGGTGCTGGCCTAGTGTGCTGCGAAATGATTAGCGGCAAAGGCATTGAGTACCGCAACCAAAAAACGATTGATATGCTCTATATAGATGAAAAAGAAAAGCCGTTAAGCTTACAAATTTTTGGCGGTGAGAAGGAAACGCTTGTGGAAGCTGCGAAATTTGTTGCAGAAAATACGACGGCGGACATTATCGACATTAACATGGGTTGTCCAGTTAATAAAATTATTAAATGTGAAGCGGGCGCCAAATGGTTGCTTGACCCGAACAAAGTGCACGATATGGTAAAAGCAGTCGTGGCGGCAATTGACAAGCCAGTTACCGTGAAAATGCGTATTGGCTGGGATGATGAGCATGTTTTTGCTGTAGAAAATGCCTTGGCTGCTGAAAGCGCTGGTGCCGCAGCAATTGCGATGCACGGGCGGACGCGTGTACAAATGTACGAAGGTGTCGCAAATTGGGATATCTTGCGCGATGTAAAAAAGGCTATCAAAATTCCGTTTATGGGAAACGGCGATGTGAAAACGCCAGAAGATGCCAAACGAATGCTTGAAGAAACGGGTGCTGACGGTGTCATGATTGGTCGTGCTGCACTTGGGAACCCGTGGATGATTTATCGTACGGTGAAATATTTGGAGACGGGCGAACTTATGCCAGAACCAGAACCGCGCGAAAAAATTGAAACGGCCTTGCTCCACTTAGACCGCTTAATCGCACTTAAAGGTGAAAATATTGCGGTTCGTGAGTTTCGTCAACATGCCGCTTACTATTTAAAAGGCGCGCGTGGGAGCACTCGAGCAAAAGTTGCGGTGAATCAAGCGACTGAAAAGGCAGAAATGGAAAAAATTCTACTTGATTTCGTTAATCAATATGAAGAGAAAAACCTGATTAAACCGTCTTAAATTCACTTTTAAAAGTTGGCACGCAAATTTGTGTCAACTTTTTCTATAATTAGGGTGGAAAAATAGTATATAAAAAGCGTATAATGAAATCATCTGTTTATAATGAAAAGAATAGGAGTGTCATGATATGACTCACGAAAACCACGAAGAATTAAATGATCAGTTAATCGTTCGCCGTGAAAAAGTTGATACTTTGCGGAATATCGGTGTGGATCCCTTTGGTGAAAAATTTGTCCGTTCCATTAGTCCGGAAGAAATGGAAGTAAAATACAAGGACAAATCAAAGGAAGACTTAGAAGAAGCAAATATCGAAGTTTCTGTCGCGGGACGAATCATGACAAAACGCGTAAAAGGGAAAGTTGGTTTCACGCACATTCAGGATCGTTTCCACCAAGTTCAAATATACATCCGCAAAGATAATATCGGTGAGGAAAAATACGATGTCTTTAAACTAGCGGATCTAGGCGATATCATTGGCATTAAAGGAACTGTTTTCCGCACAAACACTGGGGAACTTTCGGTTAAAGCAACGGATTTTATGATGCTGACAAAAGCGCTTCGCCCGCTTCCAGATAAATACCACGGCTTAAAAGATGTGGAGCAAAGATACCGTCAACGTTATTTAGATCTCATTACCAACGAAGAAAGCCAAAAGCGTTTTGTTATGCGTAGCAAAATCTTAAAATATACACGCGACTATTTAGATGATAACGGTTATTTAGAAGTCGAGACGCCGGTGTTGCACACTGTTGCCGGCGGAGCAGCCGCAAAACCATTTACAACGCACCACAACGCGCTTGACATGGACTTGTATTTGCGTATCGCACTAGAACTCCATTTAAAACGCCTTATCGTAGGAGGTATGGACAAAGTCTACGAAATCGGCCGAGTTTTCCGCAACGAAGGAATTTCAACTCGCCATAACCCAGAATTCACAATGCTTGAATCCTATGCTGCATATGAGGATTTTGAAGATGTGATGGACTTAGTCGAAGGGCTCGTATCCTACGTAGCGGAAAAAACTACAGGTGGAACAACGGTAACTTACGGCGAACACGAAGTAAAACTAGCGCCAGGCTGGACGCGAATCCACATGGCAGACGCTGTCAAAGAATATGCAGGTGTTGATTTATGGAATGTCACAACTGAAGAAGCTCGCGAACTTGCGAAAAAACACAATGTCGAAATCACAGAACACATGACATATGGCCATATTCTAAACGAATTTTTCGAGACTTTCGTCGAAGAAAAGCTCATTCAACCAACATTCGTATACGGACACCCAGTTGAAATCTCTCCTCTGGCTAAAATGAGTAAAACTGACAGTCGTTTCACCGACCGTTTTGAACTCTTCATTGTTGGACGCGAACACGCAAATGCCTTTTCGGAGCTAAACGACCCAATTGACCAACGCTCCCGTTTTGAATCCCAACTAATCGAACGCGAACAAGGAAATGACGAAGCACACGAAATGGACGACGACTTCCTAGTAGCGCTTGAACAAGGCTTGCCCCCAACCGGCGGCTTAGGGATAGGCATGGACCGTTTGATTATGCTGCTTACAAATGCGCCATCAATTAGAGATGTATTGCTGTTCCCTACGATGAAACATAGAGACTAATAAAAAGCGTGTAGCATTTATAAATTGCTACACGCTTTTTTAAAAGTTAAACGGAGGATAATTTTCTGTAAAAAAACAATTTTTCCTAAGAGAAAAAACTTTTGTAAATATGCTTGCAAAGCCTTTTGAAACATGGTATATTTATAAACGTTCCAGCCAAATGTGTGGAGGTTGAAAAAGTTTTTTAGAAATAAAAAAAGTATTGACTTTACATACTGACTGGTGTAAGATATAAGAGTTGCTGAAAGAAGCAATGTGACCTTTGAAAACTGAACAAAACGAAGATGAAAAAGCGATGAAACAGATGTTTCACCAATCAATTCATAGGACAGGAAACAAAAAGATGTTTCCAAAAAAAGTAAGAAACAAGCTAGCAAAGTCAA
>NZ_FYBS01000007.1:0-150433 GCF_900186185.1 Listeria sp. ILCC797 | reverse complement strand
ACCAATAATGGAAATCGCTATTTTTTTCCCGTTCATGGTTACACCCCTTTTCTCTATTTATATAAAAAACACCTCTTATAGTATACAACAAGAAACTCTCTTTTAAAATTAAAACCCCCAATTTTGTCGGTCTTACTCTTCTCCCACACTAGCCGTTCTTGTGTTTGTAGCGTTATAACAACCTCCCTCTTACGTACGCTTTTGCCATAAGGTCGCGCAATTCAGGCAGGGCATTCTAATTGAAACTCATCTCCAGTTTATATATTTTTCTTACAATTTTAATAGAGCATGTTACTTTTTTATTGTTTGTGTAGATTTTATGAATTTTTTAGAAAAAAAGACATAAAAAAAGAGGAGCTTTGTTGCGATTCCCAAGAGTTAGATTTTTAGTCTAACTTTTGGGGATTCGCTCACGCAACTACTCTTTTTCACTCTAAAAATGATGGAAACTTTCAACTGGCATCACAAACACTGTCGCCCCGCCAACTTGGACTTCAATTGGGTAAGGGACATAGGTGTCAACCGTTACGCCGAGTGAGGCAGATGGTGTCATCATTTGTTCGCGCGCCTTGCAATTTTCGCGGATAATATCGAGTGCATCGTCCACACGGTCGTCTTCCACACCGATGATGAACGTCGTATTCCCCGCTTTCAAAAAGCCACCTGTTGTCGCAAGCTTTGTTGCACCAAAATTATCTTTCATCAAAGCATCAGACAGACGATTGCTATCCTGGTCTTGAACAATAGCGAAAATTAATTTCATTTTTTTCATCTCCTTCAAAGAGCTTTTTTTAATTATAGCAAAAATATCCGCCTAGACTCATTTTTTTGCTTTCCTCGCCTAGTGAATACCTCACACGCAGTGTCAGTTTAGCCGTTTTAAAATATGCGCGATAATTTCATCTGTAATCTCTTCTGGCGTGCGATTTGCGTCAATTCGAATGATGCGTTCTGGAAACATCGCGATAATTTCTTCATAGCCTTTTTGAACCTTATCGTGGAAGCTAATATCTTCCTTGTCAAGCCGATTAATTTCGCGCCCGCGACTTGCCGCAATCCGTTCTAACCCTGTCGCCGCATCTACGTCCAAATAAAAAGTCATGTCAGGTAACGTTTCGCCAACTGCGAACAAATTGATACTAAGTACTTCTTGTATACCTATACCACGTCCGGCGCCTTGGTAAGCAAGCGAGCTATCAATAAACCGGTCACAAAGCACCGTTTTTCCCGCCTGAAGTGCTGGTCGAATTTTTTCAACAACATGCTGGCGTCTAGCACCTGCGATAAGAAGCGCCTCCGTCCGCGAATCCATTTCCTCATTCCCAATTCCAAGCACAATTTCCCGAACCTTTTCGGAAATCGGACTGCCGCCCGGCTCACGCGTTTTAATAAAATCAATGCCCGCAAGTCGCATTTTTTCTTCTAATAAACGCATCGTTGTCGTCTTTCCCGAACCGTCCGGCCCTTCAAGCGTAATAAATAACCCCATCGTTTCCTCTCCTTCAAGCAAGTCTCTTTTCGATTATATCATAAATACACTGCAATTTTGCCGTCTTTTAAGTGCTCTCCTCCGTGGAAATGTACGCCAGATGTGGCTTTCAAAAAAGCAATGTGCGCTTCCGTCAGTTTTTCTCCGCGAAGGACGAAAGGAATCCCAGGCGGATACACCGAAATGTTTTCTGCGGCGACGGCATTCACCGCTTCGTCTAATGCCACAAGAACGCTATCCAGTTCGGCCATTTCCGTATAGGATAGTGCCAGCTCTGAAAGTTTTGGCGTGGCAAATTCAATTGGCCTCGTTTCCCCTTTTGGCGCCTTGATTGCCCGCAATTCCCTAGTTGGTGCAAACTGCGTTCCGCTCCGTGTGAGCGGCAAAATCAGCAGCATTTGGCGGTCGTCCGCCAGTTCAGGATAGTAGTCGTGCGCCTCAAAATGCCGTGCAATTTCGTGTCCTGAATACCCGTTTTTCCGAACAACCAGCTTTAACGGATCGTCTGGGAGCAAAACGATGAAGCCTGCATCTTCCAAGTAGTCGACCCATTTGGCGCGCATTTTCCAAAAAGCTTGAAAATCATCGTCCGAATACATAGCCATGAAGCGGCGCGCCAAATCAAGCGAAGCCATCACAAGGTAGGAAGGGCTGCTTGTTTGCACGATTTGGAGGTAGTGGCGAATGCGTGCGAGCCGCGCGGAATCCGAATTAATATGTAGGAAAGCGCCCATTGTCATCGCCGGGAGTGTCTTATGCGCCGACTGCACGACCGCGTCCGCCCCGCATCTAAGCGCATCACGCGGAAAAGCATCACTTGCAGCAAAATGCGCCCCGTGCGCCTCGTCAACCAAAACGAGCGCCCCAAAATGATGAATCACTTGTGCCACACGCGCCAAATCAAACGTCGTACCGTAGTAGCTCGGATACGTCAAAACGGCTGCCACAATGTCCGGATACTCGCGAAACGCCTGTTCAAGTGTCGCCACGTCTACGCCATTTGAAACGCCCGTCAAAACATCTTTTTTTGTGTTTAAAAAAACAGGCCGAGCTCCCGCAAGTTCCAAAGCATGCACGACCGACTTATGCGCATCACGAGTCACTAAAACGCGCTCACCGCGGCGAACTGCAGCAAGTATCATCGCTAAGTTCCCACTGGTGGAGCCGCCAACTAGAAAAAAACTCTTGCTTGCGCCGTACGCCGAACTTAATAACGCTTCCGCTTCCCGAATTGCTCCTTCCGGGTGGTGCAAATCGTCTAATCCGCTTATTTCCGTCAAATCATATTTCAGCATGTCTTGCCATTTAAGTTCAGACAAAATGCCATTTTTATGACCCGGCACGTGAAACGAAAGTGGATTTTGACGTACATGTTCTTCCATTTTTGAAAATAACGGAACCTCTTCCTGACTAGCCATTTCGACGCCTCCTTTTCCAATCATTATTGTAGCATTTTTATAAACAGAATGCTTCTTGTTAAGCGTTTACATAAAAAACATATTATAATAGAGTTTAACAAGACGGGCAAAGGGAAATTTTTAACTGTAGGAAAATTTGGAGGAGGTTTTTTTCATGAAAAAAATTATCAATAGCACGGATCAAGTTGTCGAGCAAATGGTAGAAGGCCTTGTGAAAGCGCATCCAGATTTAATCGAACGTGTTCCAGATACGCGGGTTATCGCGAGAAAGGACAAGCGACCTAACAAAGTCGGCCTTGTGAGTGGCGGCGGTTCGGGCCATGAACCTGCGCATGCGGGTTATGTTGGGCAAGGTATGCTTTCTGCGGCCGTTTGCGGCGATGTTTTCACTTCCCCAACACCTGACCAAATTCATGAAGGCATTAAAGCGGCCGACCAAGGAAAAGGCGTGCTCTTAATTGTTAAAAACTATACGGGCGATGTAATGAATTTTGACATGGCGAAAGAACTTGCCGAAATGGACGATATCGAAGTGGATCAAATTATTATTGACGATGATATTTCTGTAGAAGATAGCACCTTCACGACTGGACGGCGCGGCGTAGCTGGAACCGTGTTCGTGCATAAAATTGTCGGGGCGGCGGCGGAAGCTGGGGCGAGTTTGCAGGAACTAAAAGCGCTTGGTGAAAAAGTGGTGAAAGCGACTAAGACGATTGGCGTAGCCTTGACACCTTGTACAGTTCCAGAGGTTGGGCATCCTGGTTTTGAGCTTTCCGACGATGAAATCGAACTAGGCATTGGCATTCACGGTGAGCCTGGTTTTAGCCGCGAAAAAATTATGTCGTCAAAAGAGCTCGCGAAACAGCTTTTTGACCGCATTAATAAGGAGCATCATTTCATATCGGGAGATAAGGTCGTCGTGCTTGTGAACGGGATGGGCGGAACGCCACTAATGGAACAATACATTTTCACAAACGATGTCCATGAACTTTTAAGCGACGCGCATGTCACGGTTGAAAAAACTTTTGTTGGCGACTACATGACTTCGCTTGAGATGGCGGGGTTATCGCTTACGATTTTAAAACTAGAAGATGAAAAATGGGTGGATATGCTGAATCTGCCTGTCCAAACAATCGCATGGAAATGAGGAGGGCTCACGATGACTTATGATAAAAACTGGGCAATGAATTGGCTAACTGATTTTTCGGACCAAATCATTGGAAATAAGCAACTTTTAAGCGACTTGGACCAGTCAATCGGTGACGGCGACCACGGCATCAATATGGCGCGCGGACTGACAGAACTGAAAAACGCTTTTGCAAAAAAGCCTCCAGAAACTTTAAAAGACGTCTTCAAAACAACCGCGATGACACTACTCAGCAAAGTAGGCGGCGCATCTGGCCCACTGTATGGCTCCGCCTTTCTAAATATTAGCAAAGCCGTTGACGCTGACACCCTCACCGAAGAACAGCTCATAGATGCGCTCGAAGCGGGCTTAGACGGCATTAAAAACCGCGGAAAATCACAAGCTGGGGAGAAAACAATGATTGATGTTTGGGAGCCCGTTATCCGCGTCATGCGACAAGGTGAATTTTCAAATGACGCGATTCAGACGGCCCTAGAAAAAACAAAAGACATGAAAGCCACAAAAGGTCGCGCCTCGTACCTAGGGGAGCGTTCCATTGGGCATCTCGATCCCGGTGCGTATTCGTCCGCCATACTATTTGCATCCCTTTTAAAAAGCGAGGAGGTAACTAAATGAAGAAGCCTTACGGAATTGTGATTATTTCGCACTCGGCCGATGTTGCAAAAGGTGTATTTGATATCGCAAGCCAAGTGGCGCATGACGTTTGCATCACCTATGCTGGCGGAACGGATGACGGCGGTATCGGCACGAGTTTTGATAAAGTAAATGACGCTTTCGAACAAAATGAAGCCGATAAAGTGTACGCGTTTTACGACCTCGGCAGCGCAAAAATGAATATTGAAACGGTCAGCGAACTTTCAGACAAAGAAATCATTTTATTTGATGCTCCCCTTTTGGAAGGCGTCTATGCTACGGCCGCACAAATCCAAATTGACGAAAAGCCAGACGTCATTTCTAAAAACTTAAAATCGATTGAAATGAAATAAGGCGAGGAGGAGATAACATGACCAAGTCGTTTTCTGACCAAATCCAGCTAAATAATGGCGTTTTAATGCCCAAGCACGGGTTTGGTGTTTACAAGATTACCGACGAATTTGAATTGCGGAACTCCCTCGAAGCCGCGGCGAAGGCCGATTACCGCCTTTTTGATACTGCGGCTTTCTACCAAAATGAGCAGTTTATGGGTGATTTCTTTCATTCTTCGGGGTTAAAAAGGGAGGATTTCTTTGTTACGACGAAAGTGTGGAACACCGATCAGGGCTACGATGAGACGCTGAAAGCTTTTGAAGCGTCCCGGAAAAAGTTGCGGCTCGACCAAATCGATTTATATTTAGTGCACTGGCCCAAACAAGAAACCTTTTTCGAAACTTGGAAGGCGCTTGAAAAGCTCTATGATGAAGGTTTTGTTCGCGCAATCGGCGTTTCTAATTTTGAGGCGCACCATCTTGACCGCCTCCTCACCAAAGCCAATGTTCTGCCGGCTGTCGACCAACTCGAAACCCACCCTTACTTCCCGAATAAGTTGCTGCATCATTACTTAGATGAGTTACATATTGCGCATCAGGCCTTCAGCCCGCTCGGAAGAGGCCAAGTTTTAAAAGACGGCGAGCTTAAAAAAATTGGCAAGCGGTACAATAAGACGCCCGCCCAAGTCGTCTTACGTTGGCACCTTCAAAATGACAACGCCATCATTCCAAAGTCCGAACACCCTAATCGAATTCGCGAGAACGCGGACATTTATGACTTTGCTTTAACCCGTGAAGAAATGATTATTATTAACAAATTAAACCGCGGCGAACGTGTGAGTAGCGCGCCCGATGTTGTTTATGTCCGCACGGAAAAGCCGTTTGGGCTATGATCGTACCCCTGAAGATTATATGAAAAAAATCGAGAAACCCTTCCTAACACTGGAAATGTTTCTCGATTTTTTACACTAAAACTTGTTTTGTCAATCCGCTTGTATTCTAATTTCTTTGCGTTTTCCGGAATCTACAATAAAGTTTTCGTCTCGAAGGATTTCTAAAATTTTTCTCATGGTGACGTAACTAATCCCTAAGTAGTTCGTTAATATGGTTAAAGTAAACTGTTTTGGCAAAACCACACTAAGCTCACTTGAGCCGCCAAACTCTTTGGCTAAATCGGTTAACATCTGTTTGCTGCGTTCGTACGGCTTTGCCTGAAAGTTACTATAATTTCTCATCAGCACTTGGTTTAAGTCCTTGTTAATTAGATAGCAATACAGCCACCCTTCTTGGAGTCCCATTAATAATTCAAGAACCTCTACTTTTGGAAATTCGATTAATTCCACTTTTCCAATGTTTAAAGTCACAAGTTCCGAGTCTTCACTAAATAAAATAGATTCAAGGCCTATAAAACGATTTTCTCCGCGAAAGTATAACAAATTCCCGTCTTTTCGTGCCGCCACAATGCCACTTAAAATAAAGTAAACTTTTGTATTCTCTGTTTTTGAAAGCAAAACTCGGCTTCGATCAATACGGATTTTTTTCATAGATCCTTGTAAGTTTGACGTTAACAATTCTTTTAATTGCAGTTCATTAAAGTAATCATACACTTCTTTTTTTGTGTATAACCCCATCATCAACTCATGCATTTATTTCACTCCTTTTTTTGCTTCCCCCCTTAAACTCTCCTAGTTTAAATGATTTTATAGACGAATCATACACCTAAATTTCACAAATACAGGCACATTATTGAACTTTTTGTGACAATTGGGTTTAAACTTGTATTATTTTACATATTTTTTAAATGAAAAAAGGCTGCAGATTTTATTCATCTACAACCTTTAAGCATACTTTATTTTTTCCCGCTGACGCCACGATGTCTTGCCTCTTTAAAGAGGTAAAAATATTTGGCGCCCGCCTTTTTTGCTTCATATTCTAAACGCTCATTATAGTTGAAACTTTTGCGCAAGATAACTTTTTGTTTATGCCATTCTTCTTGCGTCGCTTCAATTAAATCCATCAAATACGCATCATATTCTTTGTGCAGTTTCCCCATTTTCTTTCTTTTTTTTCTACCGTGCTGAACGCTTCTTGATTCCATATTCGTCACCTCAAATTTCGTTAAACTTCTCGGCGTCCCTCTAATGCTTTTGATAACGTGACTTCATCAGCATATTCTAAATCGCCACCAACAGGAAGACCGTGCGCAATCCGCGTCACTTTAATGCCACTTGGTTTAACAAGCCGTGATATGTACATCGCGGTTGCTTCCCCTTCGACATTTGGATTTGTCGCTAAAATAAGCTCCGTCACTTCTTCGTTTTGTAGGCGCTTCAGGAGGTCAGGAATGTTGATATCTTCAGGGCCAACTCCGTCCATAGGCGAAATTGTTCCGTGTAAGACGTGATACTGGCCATGGTAGTCGCGCATTTTTTCCATTGCAATGACATCACGTGGCTCTTCCACGACGCAAATCACGCTTTTATCCCGAGAGTGATCTTTACAAATATAGCACGGATCGGTGTCCGTAATATGCCCACAAACCGAGCAAAAACTCAGGTTTCGTTTGGCGTCAACGAGTGCTTTGGCAAAGCCGAGCACGTCATCTTCTTTCATATCTAGCACGTAAAAAGCAAGGCGTGCAGCCGATTTTGGCCCAATGCCTGGTAATTTCATGAAACTATCAATTAGCTTCGTTATCGGCTCAGGATAATGCATCTTCATCGCTCACTTTCAAAAAAGCAGGCAGAACGTCAAACATTCTGCCGCCTAATCTCTTATAATCCAGGAATATTCATTCCTTGTGTGAATTTGCCCATTTTTTGAGCAGTCGTATCTTCCACTTGTTTCAGCGCATCATTTGTCGCCGCTAATACAAGGTCTTGTAGCATTTCCACGTCTTCTGGATCCACCACTTCTTCTTTAATGACAATATCTAGCACTTGGCGTTTGCCGCTCATTTTGACAGCGACCATTTCCCCACCAGCCGTGCCAGTGAATTCCATTTCTTCTAATTCCGCTTGAGCTTTCGCCATATCCTTTTGCATTTTTTGCATTTGTTTCATCATACCTTGCATATTTCCCATTCCACGCATAAAAAATTCTCCTCTTCATCATTTAATTTTTATTCTTTTATTTCGAGTAAATCTGCTCCTACGAGTTTTTCCGCTTCTTCGACGAATGAATTAGTGTCCGCCACCGCAGGTTTTGGAAGTTCCTCGCCTGACTCATGTTCCTCGGAAGGAGTATGAGTTTTCAAGAAGTTTTCACGCACTTCAAACCATTGAATTTCAGGTATCCCAATGAAACTATAATTGACTTGCGTTAATTTTGAAATGCTCGTTTCAATCGTTTCAACAAAAGATTGATTGTCCATCGCCATTTGACAATGAATTTCATGCTTAAATTTTAACACAAAAGTGTCTTCTGACGCAGCAACTGGCTCAGCATCATTTAAAAGTGCCGCTTGGGACGCCATAAGCATCGACAAAAGCTCACCCCAGCAACCGCGAATCAATTGTAAATCTTTCTTTTTCGCGACATCGAGCACATGATTAATTTTCCCAACTGGTGCCTTAAAACTTTTCGAATTGTTAATCGCTGCTTTTTTAGGTCGGGCAACTTTCTCCGCGTTTGTGGTATCCGCACGAACCCCATTTTCTAGCAGCTTTTTCACATCGGCTAGCTCCCGCTTCAATTCCCGCACTTCATTTTGTAAGGCAGAAACATCGGCGCCAGACTCCCCTTGCACAATCGGATTCCCGCCCCGTAATTGGGTCAGCTCCACTACGGCAACTTCCACATAAATTCCCGGGTGGTTCGAAAACCGCATTTGCGTGGTCGTCTTATTTAAAAGCTCCACGCCCTTATAAATTTGGCTTGCATTCGCCGCTTTCGCTAACTCCTGAAAAGCCTCATCTGGAACGGCGCGTTCAAGCGTCTCCTCCAAATTTGGCGCCTTCTGATAAAGTAAAATGTCACGGAAGAAAACAAGTAAGTCTTCCACCAATCGAACGGGGTCTTTGCCCTCTGAAAGCAAGCCCGAAAGGCGTTCCATCGCCAGACTCGCATCTTGGTTTAAAATCGCCGCAACTAAATCGGTCAATAAATTTTGCGCCACCGAACCGGTAATTTCAAGCGCATCCGAAACGCTGACCTCGTCTGAACCATAGGAAATGACTTGGTCGAGCAAACTAAGTGCGTCGCGCATGCCTCCCTCGGCAGCTCGTGCGATAATCATTAGCGCCTTTTCATCAAAAGCAATCTTTTCCTCGTTTAAAATGAAAGCCATGCGCTGAACGATGTCTTGCGTAGTAATTCGCTTAAAGTCGAAGCGCTGTACCCGAGAAATAATCGTCAGCGGCAACTTATGCGGCTCTGTCGTTGCAAGTATAAAAATGACATGCTTCGGCGGCTCTTCAAGCGTTTTGAGGAGCGCGTTAAAAGCGCCGGTTGATAACATGTGCACTTCATCAATAATATATACTTTATATTTGGAAACAGTTGGCGCGTATTTCACTTTCTCACGAATATCGCGAATTTCCTCCACGCCGTTATTGCTGGCAGCATCAATTTCCAGAACGTCTGGATTTGATCCATCTGTAATCCCTTTGCAAATATCACATTCATTACATGGCTCACCATCTGTGCTATTTTCGCAATTGATTGCTTTCGCAAAAATCTTCGCTGCACTTGTTTTCCCAGTTCCCCGAGGTCCACTAAATAAGTAAGCATGTGATGTTTTGTTTTGAGTGATTGCGTTTTGAAGTGTTTTAGTGACATGACTTTGCCCGACAACATCATCAAACGACTGCGGCCGAAAAACACGATATAATGCCTGATATGCCATCCTTCACTCTCCTCTAAACCTTAGTAGTTTTATTATAGCTTACTTCGGACTATTTTGTTAAGAGTAAACTTCTCCCTTTCACCTAAAAAGGCGTCCAAACGGCTGGACACCTTCCAAGTTTTTTATTCAGCATTCGGTGCGGCATTTTGTTTCTTTGCTTTACTTTCGTTAATAACCGAAAGTTCAATTGCTTTTAATAAGTTTTTCGCACGTTTCCTTCTAAAAATCCCAAACAAGAAACCAACGATCATATTATTTAGCTTTTGCACAGTACCTTCCGCCTCAATTTTCTCATGATATGAAGCTTCACATGTGCCTTCGCTTGTCGCTTTAATGGCATACGTTGTAATATGCGTATTCACACGGCTCTTTGTTTCAAATACGTATTGCTCATACGGCTTCACTTCCGTAATTGCAATCGTGGCACGAGCACCATTTGACATATCTCGTTGGTAAGAGAACCCTTCCAACTGGCGCATTTGCTTACTTTTTCCAGTTGATTGTTTTATATCATAAATAACAGATTTTATAATGGCATCAAAACATTCTTTTTGCGAAATATATAATTTTTGCGAGATATTCATTTCTTATCTCCTCCTTGTCCATCATTCTTTTTCCCTTTTTTCACTTTTATGAAGACAAGAACGACCCCAATTAAAACAATGACCAAGCCAGTAACCATAAACGGCACATTCGCTGCCCCGTTTTTCCCATAAGAAGGGCTTAACATAATGATCAAAAGCCCAATACTCATGATAAATAAACCATTAGCAATTTTCATATCTTAACCCACAGTCACTTGGAAATAAAGCACAGCGCCAATTTCCGTTGCCTTTATAGTATCTTTTGCAATACGTGCTGCTTTTTCTTCATCTTCTAAATTTGTTTCAAAGCTAAGTTTCATACCCACTTCGCTCACCTTTTTAAAAGTCACACCATCTTCATTATAATTTTCAAGCAACTCCGTCACGTAATCGCGTTTCATTGGACAATTTACAATAATCATTTTGAAAACCTCCTCAAGTAATATTTTAACGTTAAGCGTTTCACGTTGCAATAAGAAACCTTAACTAAATTTGTTTTTCGGCGCGTTTTACAACGCATAATAATCTGGCTGGGCAATTCAGACCTCCCAGCCAGAAATAATTTATGCTTTCATCTCTTCTTCTGGAACTCCCACGCGGTTTGCGGTAAGAACAAACGGCACCCAGATGAGGAACGCAACAATCATGTTAATTAATGAAATGATTGGAGCAACCCAATCTCCACCTGTCGCAATAAATGAGTTAAATAGCGGCGGCATTACCCACGGAACTGCCGCTTTTACAGGACCAACAATTCCTAATGTTGTTGCAAAATAAGCAATTGTCACCATAATCATTGGAGCAATAACAAATGGAATTAAGTAGATTGTATTTAAAACTATCGGCAAACCAAACATAATTGGTTCATTAATATTAAAAATACCAGGGCCGAGTGATAGTTTTGCTACTGTACGAGAATCCGCACGTTTCGAGAACATAAGAAGAGCGATGATAAGTACGATTGTACCACCAGAACCACCCATCCATACGTAAGCATCAAAGGAACCACGAACCCAATCAAACGGTAGCGCCACTTTTTCTTGAGCTGCTGTAATATTTTGAAGTTGAGCTGTTCCCCACAGTGACTCTAGAACTGGCGCAAGTACGTTTGGTCCATGAATACCGAAGAACCATAATAATTGAACTAAGAATGTTACGAGTAAAACTGCACCATAGCCTTGTGAAAGATTAAGTAGTGGTTCTTGAATTGTTTGAGAAATCCAAGAAATAACATCCATATTTGTAATTTTGAAGAATGCCCAATCAATAATTGCCACAACATAAAGTGCAACAAGTGCTGGAATAATCGCAGCAAACGCTTTACTTACAGCTGGCGGAACTGAATCTGGCATTTTAATCGTAATTTTACGACGCATTAATTTAGCGTAGATAATCGTTGAAATAAAACCAAAAATCATGGCAGTAAATAGACCCGTTCCATTTACTTGCCCCATATTAAAGAATCCATAAATACCTGTAAACTCTTTTGGTAAGCTATTAATATCAAAATCAGCATTAGCGGCAGTAATTGCAGCTTTAACAGCATCTAAGCTAATTGTTACTGTTAAGTTCATAACAAATGCTGCTAAGGAAACTAATCCACCAGCTAGGCGATCTACCTCATAAACTTTTGAGATATTATAACCTAACGAGAATGCAAAAATAATCGACACAATTGCTAGTGTACCATTATAAACATAACCATTAACCCCTATTAGTGGTTGCATGGCTTCAACAAAGCCTGTCCATCCCCATTCAGTTGGAAAATCCCTAAAAAACACATTTAAAAGTACTGCAATCGACCCCGCCATCGTAATTGGCATTGTCGAAATAAACGCATCACGTAACGCAACTAAGTGCTTTTGCGAACCAATTTTGGCTGCAACTGGAACAAAATATTTCTCTAAAAATGCTGTTAATCCGTTCATCTTAATCCTCCCTTTAGTACAAAAATGATTCGCCTATTAACAAAATAATGTGCTAACCTTTTAACCTAACTCCCTCTGAATCTATTTTGATTATTAGACGACCTCCAACTCAAGCCTTGCGAAATTCGGGAGTCCTCCTCTCTGTTTCATGATAAGGCTTTCATGGATACACTAATTTATATAGCAATTTATGTGCCAACTTTTTTGTATGCAAAACGAACTAAAAAACCTCAAAATAGACACTTTCTTTTATTTACACACATTTTTAAGAAGCGTGTAAACCAAGAAACCGCTTACACGCAATTGCGTGATTTTTCACAAAAAGACCTCCTTTTTATTTATGAATTCCTTATTTCGTGCTATACTAAATCTATAAAAACGAGGTGATGAACGTGGCTCTTAAATCTGATATGCCCGAAGAAAGCCGTAACAGTAAAGTCATCAAGCGCGGTGATTATTCGATTATTTTTCCAGATGATTTAAAGGAATTACCGAAGTTGAAGCGTGACGAAGATAAAAAAGAGACTGAAAAAGACAAGTCTAATTAAAAAACCTCAAAAGTTAGAATAAAATCTAACTTTTGAGGTTTTTTAATTAGTCTACATTTTTTTCATCTTCAATTGAAAATATTACCATGTTTTTCGCATCATCAACACGGACTTTTACGTTTTTGTTCAGTTTCTCTTTAAATAGCGCGGTGATATCTAAAAAGTCGTCATAGCTCGAAATGTCGCTTTTTTCATAGCCTTGCAAAATGGTTGGTTTGATTCGGGTAACAAATTTATCGGACGATGTTTCTTCCGGGTCATACTTGTAGATTTCTTTCCCGTTTTTATCATGAAAAGAATAAACGGCGTACATATCGTCTTTCGTCCGGTATACATCTTCTTGCGTGACATACGCGTTATCCGCAATACTGTAATCGAGCTTTCCCGCGTAGTTTTTATCAAGTGAAGGTTCGTTTAGCTCGTACTGTTTATACGCGATGCGGAATAAGTATTCAAGATTGTAGTAGCTATTTACGCGAAAATATAAATGCTTATCCTCTTTCTTTTTATCCACGCCAATGTCCGTTGAAGAAATCGGGAAAACCTCATATAACTTTCCGTTTATTTCATAGGCTACATCATATTTATCAAGCACTTCTTGCCTTTGAAAGACACCAAAAATAATACTTAGAATGGCTAAAACGGCCACAATAACAGCTAAAATACTTAAAATGATAATGTTCTTTCGTTTTTTGATGTGTTGCATACTTTTCATCCTTCTTTATCTAGTTACGTCATACTAATATTGTAACAGTTTTACATTGCTTTTTCACTTTTTTATTTAAAAAAAGGAGTTGCGAAACTTTAATGACGTCGTGTTACAATGAATATAAAAAATAAGCGAGGAATTCCAATGAATACGAAATTTGTAATAGAAAATGGGCTACGCTGTGCAATTATACATCATGACAAGGTTATCATATCGAGCGTCGAGACCGCTCTCGATGTAATTATGACTGTGCAATACGAAAATGACTGCACACGAATTGCTTTAAATAAAGAGGCATTTGATGAGCGTTTCTTTGATTTGCGAAGCGGACTTGCTGGTGAGGTACTTCAAAAGTTTGTCACTTATCAGACGAAGCTTGCAATTGTGGGCGATTTCTCGGTTTATCGTAGCAAGGCACTGCAAGATTTTATGCGCGAAAGCAATGCGGGGGATGCAATTTTCTTTGCTCAAAATGAGGCGGAAGCTTTGGAGAAGCTGTGCGGAGATGCAATTTGAACATGAAAAAACCCTCTTTTATACAAAAGAGAGTTCGTATTTAAAATTTAACGCCGTGCACCCAAGTTCGACATACAACCACCTGCGTTACGTCAGTCGTTAGCTCAGACCAGGCAACCTTGCGGCACATAAAAGGCACTGCTTAATGCTGCTTCCTTCCGGACCTGACATGGTTCACAGGCTTCCATTGCGCAAGACCCAATCGTCAACACCACTTGCTGGCGGCAGACCAGACAGGTATAGGCCTCAATTTGGGAATTCAACCCCGCTAGAGCGGATTGCGGGTTACAGGGCGCCGCTATCTCCCCGTCTAGCACGGCAAATTTGCTACCAAAATGAATGAACCCTGATTTAAAAGGCTCAAACATTAGTTTATCTTTTTTAGTTAAAAAGTGCAAGTAAAATCGCGCGTTCTAGTAAAAATCAACCTTGCGACTGATAAATTTAGGCACGCTAAAATCGCCAAGGAAAACCAAAAGATAATCTGGCTTGCTTTTGCAAGCCAGATTATCTTAAAAATCATACTAAATAGATGCTTACGAGTGTCGCGATAAGCGTTCCGAGTAGACAAATGCCGACTAGAACGAGGGCGATCCATACAATTTTTTTGTTCATCGTAAAAACCCCTTTTTTCTTTATTACTGAACTATTCCCCTGAAATTTTATTTTGTAACATTTTTTTGCCAATCAATTAGTTGTTTGTTGATTCCGGTTAGTTGTACGGTCGCTAGTTCGAAGATTTTATGGAGTTCTGCATATGCTTTTGCGCGCTCCACATTCGGCCTGTAAACGGCTTTTATAGCTGGCTTTTTGGGTAACGTAAAACTAGCCCGCCTGCCAAGGGATTTCATTGCGAGTAGCGCGGCGCCGAGGCTTGAACCCTCGATTGTGTGGGTTACGCGTACTTCGCGATTTAAAATGTCCGCGAGCAAGCTGCACCAAAACGTGTGCGCGGCGATACCGCCTGAAACATACACCACATCCCCTTTTTCCCCCATAGAGGAATAAACGCTCGCCAAATTTAGCGCAATGCCTTCGATGGCTGCGCGGAGGAATTCAGGCGGCGTGTGGTTGATGGTGATGCCCAAAAAGGCCGCGCGAATATCACTTGTCCAGTAAGGTGCGCGTTCCCCGAGCAAATACGGCAGAAACAAAAGTCCATTAGACCCTAGTGGCACTTCGGCTGCGTTTTGCATAAGCTTCACGTAATCACGATTTTCACGCACATCTTGGGGCGCAAACTGCTCCATCGCCCATTCGATGGCCTTGCCGCCGTTATTCACGGCGCCACCTTGAATGAAAAGGCCGTCTGTTAGGCGGTAACAAAACGTGCGGCTTCTGCCGTCTGTTTGGAAGGTCGTGGTCGTTTTGCGGACGGCGCCGCTTGTACCTACTGTTACGGTAACATCATTCGGAGCTGTCGCTTGGAGGCCTAAATTTGCAAGGGCTCCGTCGCTTGCGCCGACGACAAAAACGGTGCCCGGGGCAATGCCCATTTCGCTTGCGAGTTCGGTGCTGAGGCCGCTCAGTTGGTGCAGTTCGGAGACAACGGTCGGGAGTTTGTTTTGCGAGAGCTGCGCGATTTCAAGCGCCGATTTTTCATAGCAGCCGGCTTTCGTGTTGTAGAGCCCGGAAGCGGACGCGAGCGACGCATCAATTAGCCATTTGCCGAACATTTTGTATAAAACATAGCTCTTAATTCCGCACGTCATGTGCATGGCCGCCATTTTTTCGGGTGCCGTTTCGGAAAGCCATATCAATTTTGCGAACGGACTCATTGGGTGAATCGGCGTGCCAGTTTTTTCGTAAATGCCTTCGAGATAGTAATGGCGTTTGGCCGTTTCAAGCGCCGCACTGCTACGGCTGTCCGCCCAAGTGATGCAATTTGTGAGCGGCGAACCGGTTTTGTCGACCAAAATCAAACTGTGCATCGCCGCACTGAATGAGATGGCAGCAAGTTCATTTTGCCCAATCCGACTCGCCGACATGACCATCCAAATGGCCTTTTTGACGGCCTCAAAGATTTCATCGGGGTTTTGCTCGGCCTTGCCCGAAACGTCGGTCGCCAAATTGTAATGCACTGCATAGCGCGTCACTTGGCTCCCGTTTTCATCAAAAAGAACCGCCTTTGTACTTGTCGTGCCAATATCAACGCCCATAAAAAACTCGCTCATTTTATCCCTCTTTTACAACTGAATTGGTCGGTCCAGCTCGTACAAACGTTTGTAGCGCGGCGCAGAAGCCATCAGTTCGGCATGTGTGCCTTGCATTAAAATATCGCCGTCTTCTAGGAAAAGCACCGAATTCATTTTCTCGGCGCCAACCAAATGGTGCGTTACCCAAAGTACGGATTTTCCTTCTAGCGTTTCAAAAATCGTTTGCAACAAATCGCGTTCCGTTATTGGGTCGAGGCCAACTGTTGGCTCGTCAAGAATGACGATGGGCGTATTTTGGAGCAAAATTCGAGCAAGCGCAATTCGCTGGCGTTCACCGCCTGAAAAGCGGGCGCCCATTTCGGACATCTGCGTCTTGTAGCCGTTTGGCATACTCATAATAAAATCGTGCATTTGCACTTTTTTAGCCGCCTCATAAACCTCTTCATCTGTTGCATTTTGATTGCCAAGACGAATGTTGTTGAAAACCGTTGTGCTAAAAAGGTGCGCTTTTTGATTGAGCATCGCCACAACTTCTGGGATTTGTGGTCCGAGGTCGGCTGGGCTTGCGCCATTCATTGTGACTGCACCAGCATTTGGCACGAGCGCGCCTTGAATTAGTTTTAGGAAAGTTGATTTTCCTGTGCCACTTCGGCCGATAATCGCCACTTTTTCGCCTTGTCGCAGTTCAAAATTAAAGTTTTTCAGCACAAAAGGGCTTTTTTCATTGTATTGAAACGAAAGATTTTCTGCCCGTAGCGTTACGTCCACCGTTTCGATTTGCGCTTTTTGCTCGATTTCCGCGTCGAAGTCAGGTAGCGTCGTGTCTTCGATTTTATCCAGCCGCAGAAGCGAATCTTGATACAGCGACTTGTCGCTTACGGCGCTCGATACGGGCACAAAAGCCTCACCAAGCGACATGATAGCGAGCGTAAACGCGGCAATTAGCGTGCCTGAAATGGCTCCATCGCTCACTTCATTTGTGCTCCAGTAGACCATCAAAATGACCATCACACCAACAATTAGCTGGCTAAAAAAGTCGCGCCAATTGACGAAATGAAATTGCTTCGTCTCCACTTTCAAAAGTGCCGCTTCGTCCTTTTCATACCCCTCAATTAAACGCTTCTCGCGTCCGCTAAACATCCAGTCGCTAAGACCAAAAACCGCATCTGTAAACTGGCTGTATAGCCGATTTCGCCCTTGCTTTAAATAGGCATTTTTCCCGCGCGCATACAAAATGGAAACGCCAGGTAGTACGAACACAAGCAAACCAATTAAAACTAAAATTAAAATCGCAAACGGAATCGAAAAGTAGCCGAGCGCAATGACAACGCCAGCATATAAAAACAAACTAATGACAGCCGGAAGCATCGTCGTCAAATAGAAATTTTGAATGTGTTCAATATCATCTGCGAGCATGCCTAATATATCACCCGTCCGGTAGCGGGATTTAAGAAGTAGCGCCTGAGGTTCTAAAAGTCGATACAATCTGACGCGCATTTTTTCCAAAATCCGAAGCACTAACGAATGGCTGTTTAGCCGTTCGACATATTTGGAAACTGAGCGTAAAATTCCGAAAGCCCGCACGCCAACGCTTGCAACGTACACGGCCATAATCGATTCCGGCATGAGCGACGATTTCGAGATAAGGTGCCCAGACGTGAACATGAGCGCTGCCCCCGCCGAAAATGTTAGCACGCCGAGGAAAATAACGACTAAAAAGAAGCCAAAATTCTGCTTAATATAAGGGCCAATCCAACTGTTTTTTAGCATTAAATCTCCTCCAATTGGGCTTTAATTAGGTCATAGTAGAACCCTTTTTTTGAAACAAGTTCAGCGTGCGTCCCCGTTTCAACAATCGCCCCTTTGTCTAAAACGATAATTTGATCCATTTCGAGCATCCAGTGCAGGCGATGCGTTGCAAAAAAGACGAGCCGATTTTCGAACAAATCAAGCATCGGCTGTTTCAACTCATACTCCGTTTCGATATCCAGATGCGCAGTGGGCTCATCCATGAGCACGATTTGCCGGTCAGATAAAAACGCGCGCGCTAGCGCAATTCGCTGTTCCTGACCGCCACTTAGCGTTCGCCCAGCTTCCCCAACAACCGTTTCATATCCCTCATCTAAATCTTCAATGAACGCGTTTAGTCCAGCCGCTTTTGCCGCTGATTTCACCGCATCATCTGCTGATTCTGGATGATAAAATTTGATGTTGCCAGCAATTGTGTCGTGGAACAAATACGGGTGCTGCGGAATATACGTCACTTGTTTCTGCCACGCATAATTGTGTAGCTTAACCGCGGTGCCATCAATTTGGATTTCGCCAGTTGTTGGTGCTAGAAAGCCGCTTAAAACGTCGATCATTGTAGATTT
Organism: Listeria sp. ILCC797; assembly: GCF_900186185.1. NCBI lineage: Bacteria > Bacillati > Bacillota > Bacilli > Caryophanales > Listeriaceae > Listeria > Listeria sp. ILCC797. The sequence goes on along the minus strand of NZ_FYBS01000007.1, from coordinate 131,755 downwards.
CCCAGCGCCAGTTGCTCCGATAATGCCAATTTTTTGCAAACCAGAAACGCCAAAATCAGCTTGGGCTAGCGATTCCTGATGCCCGTCCGCATAATTAACCGTGACGCCTGCTAAATTCAGCACAGAATCATTTGTGTACGCAGGCGCAGCCGTTCCTGCATTTTTTTCTTGCTGTGCTTTTCCTTCATCAATAATGGCTTGAATAACGCGCCCCGCCTCTTGTCCGTCGAGCGTTGCATGATAATCGGACCCTAGCTCACGGACGGGTAGGAAGTATTCGGGTGCTAAAACTAAAATTGTGAGTGCTGGGCCTAGTAAGATTAAGCCGTCAATTAAGCCGAGCCCTAAGAATAGCGCCACGACAGCGATAGAGAGCATTGTGAAGAAATCGAGTGCAAACGAAGATAAGAAGGCTACGCGTAGTGTCCTCATCGTTGCTTTTCGGTAGCTTGAGCTTGTGTCCGCAATGCTTCTTTCGTGACTATGGCTTAAGCCTAAATACTTCAAGGTTTCAAGCCCTTTTAGCGAGTCAACAAAGTGGTTGGATAAAATCCGGTACGACTCAAATTGCGAGTCGGCTTGTTTCTTTGCTGCAAGACCTAAGATTATTAGGAATAAAATTAAAACAGGGAATGTAATGGCCAAAATTAAAGCGGACTTGCCGTCTTGTGTCAGCACATAAATCCAAATCATCACAGGAATAATCGCCATGTTGATAAACTTCGGCAAGAACAGCTCAATAAAACGCCTGAAGTCCTGTACGCCTTCCATGACCATCGTAACGACTTTTCCTGTTCCTTCTTCGCGCGTAAAACGCGGACCGAGGACGAATAAATTTTCAAGCAATTCTTCGCGCATCTTTTTCCCTGTATCAGAGGCGAACTTATAAACAATCGCTTTTTTCCATACATTTAAAAAATGGCGTACAAAAAGTGCTCCCGCGAAGAAAGCCATTTGTAACGCCACAGTAGACAAGGATGCACCATTAAAGAGCTTTGTAATCGCGCCTGACAGCATGCTTGCCATGACGATAATTGCCGCGCCTTGAACTATAGTCAACGCGGCAAGAATCGCAAGTATTTTTTTTATACCTTTATATTTAAAAATGTCTCTTCCCATTAATACGTCATTTTCTCCTTACTCGAAACGCGTTTACGGAAAACGTAGTAACTCCAAATTTGATAGCCGAGTACAAACGGTAATAGTGTTACCGATACAATGGTCATAACTGTTAAGGAGTAATGTCCCGAAGCTGCGTTATGAATGGTTAAGTCAAATGCAGAGTCAATTGAGCTAATCATAACACGAGGGAATAGCCCTACGAAAATGGTTGCAACTGTTAATGCTAAACCTAAGCCGCCAAATGTAAATGCAAATCCATCGCGATTTTTCCATAGGAAGAATGCGCATAGTAAGTACATCACTACTACGATACCAATTAAAGTTGGCACGAGAATTGGACGGGCTTGGAAAATATCTGTGTAAAAGAATGCTAGAACTACAAACACTACTAAAACAGGCACGGTGATGAACCAAACGCGTTTAGCCATGCGACGTGCGCGGTCTTGAATATCATCTTCCGTACGAAGCGTGATAAACATTAAGCCATGAAGTAGGCAAAGCATTGTAACGGTTAAGCCTCCCCAAACGGAGAAGACCGTAATGTAATCAAAGAATCCTGCATACATATCCATTTCGCTATTAATTGGCATACCTTGTACAAGACTTGAAAATAGGACACCTAGCAAGAACGGCGGTAAAATACTACCGAAAAAGATAACCCAATCCCAAAACTGACGCCAAGCGGCAGAATCTTTTTGACCACGGAATTCAAATGAAACACCGCGACCGATTAAAGCAAGCAAGAACACAACGAGCGGAATGTAGTAACCGCTGAACATCGTTGCATACCAGTTTGGAAATGCGGCAAAAATGGCACCGCCAGCTGTAAGTAGCCACACTTCATTGGCATCCCAAAACGGACCAATTGTGTTCACTAACACGCGGCGCTCCAAATCATTGCGCGCCATGAAACGTGTAGACATCCCTACACCAAAGTCAAATCCTTCTAGGAAGAAGAAACCGACAAATAATACTGCGACAAGTAAAAACCATAACTCATTCAGTGACAATTTTGTCGCCCCCTTTATCAAATGGATCAACAGAAGTAGTCTCTACTTTATTTTCACCATAAGGTCCTTTTTTGATTTCGCGAATAAATAAATAGACGAGCACGATTAACAGTAACGCGTAAATCGTTGAAAACGCGATTATCGAGAACAGTAGCGAGCCTGCCGATACGTTCGGCGACACGGCATCTGCCGTTTGTTGGTAACCAAATACTACCCACGGTTGCCGTCCAATTTCTGTCATAATCCAACCCATTGAGTTGGCGATGAATGGGAATAAAATCATTGGTACCATTAAACGTAAATACCATTTTGTGTTCTCAAGATTTTTACGCCAAGCAAGCACCGCACCAATTAGTGCTGTTAAAATCATTACCATGCCGGCTAATACCATGATACGGAAACTCCAGAATGAAGTTCGTACTGGCGGAATATAATCTCCCGGGCCATATTGTTCCTCGTATTGTTTTTGAAGCGAGTTCATGCCTTCTACGGAACCACTAAAGGTCGAATAAGACAAGAAGCTTAGCGCATACGGGATTTCAATTGACCACGTATTTTTTTTGTTATCAACATCGATGCCGGCAATCATCGTCCAAGGTGCTGGGTCGGCAGTATCCTCCCATATACCTTCAGTTGCCGCCATTTTCATCGGCTGCGTTTTAACCAAATATTGGGCTTGTGAGTGTCCGCTGAAAGCTGTTCCAAAACCGCCAATAACTGCGATTACGAGTGCAATTTGGAAAGAGCGCTTGAAGAAAGCCACATCTTGCTTTTTAAGCATTTTGTATGCACTGACACCTGCAACGAAAAACGCACCTGTTGCGAAAGCACCGAAAATAACGTGCGGAAACTCAACTAGTAGCTGGCCGTTTGTAATAAGCGCCCAGAAATCGTTCATTTCGGCACGACCATTTTTAAATTCAAAGCCGACTGGGTGTTGCATAAATGAGTTGGCTGCTAGAATCCAAAAACTTGAAAGAATCGTTCCAATTGATACGAGCCAAATACACGCTAAATGTAATTTTTTGCTGAGGCGATCCCAACCAAAAATCCATAAACCGATAAATGTTGACTCCATGAAGAATGCAAGTAAGGCTTCAATAGCTAGTGGTGCTCCGAAAACGTCCCCTACAAAACGGGAGTAGTCGGACCAGTTCATTCCGAATTGGAATTCCTGAATAATACCAGTTACGACACCGACTGCAAAGTTAATGAGGAATAAATGTCCCCAAAACTTTGTCATTCTTTTATAAACTTCTTTCCCTTTCACTACGTATAGCGTTTGCATGAGCGCAACCATAAAGACTAAGCCAATGGATAGCGGCACAAATAAAAAGTGAAAGATTGTTGTTGATGCGAACTGAAAACGGGCTAAAAACAATGTATCCACCCTTTTTCCCTCCTTTTTCTGCGTTTTAATTCTTTTTACGTTCTCCCTTAACCGAGTTTGTGAAAAACAATCTAAACAAGCCCCATTAGTTGTTATTTCATTCACAAAGATATGTAAAATAAAAAAATTCGTCATTTCTCTTTTTCGGCTAAAGCAGAGTTTTCTAAATTAGAATAAGTTCTATATACAGTATATTTTATCCTATTTCGGCTTAAATTCATTTAGTTCTTTAGTAGTCTTTTTTTTATTTTTCATTTTAATAAGAAATCAGCTTGTAAAGTATTGAACTCACTGTACCTTTGTTTTTGTTATTTTATTCACAAAAAGTTTCAAACAGACATTTTAGTCTAAATTGGTAGAAAAGAACTACTAGACTAACTCGGTTTCTCGGTTTTCTTGCGCTTTCTTAATTCCCGAAAAAAGTCCGTTAAAAGGGCGCCTGTTTCTTCTTCCAAAAGGCCGCTTTCTACTTCACAGACATGATTAAAGCGCTCATCTTGCAAGAGATTCATTAAAGTTCCAGCCGTTCCCGCTTTCGGATCTTTGGCGCCGTAATATACTTTCGCAATTCGGGAAAGCAAAATGGCACCACTACACATTGGGCACGGTTCAAGCGTTACAAATAATTCGGCACCGGCGAGTCGCCAAGATTTTTGATTATGGCAAGCGTCTTGAATGGCCATCATTTCGGCGTGCGTCACAGCGTTTTGACTGGATTCTCGCAAATTATGCCCACGACCGATGATTTTTCCGTCTAGCACGACTACTGCTCCAATTGGGACTTCGCCAATTGCACCTGCCTTTTTCGCTTCATTGATCGCTTCGTGCATAAACCCGTTTTTATCCAAAACCGCACCTTCTTTCTAGTTTTAGTGAAAATGACCCCGGCGATGGCCAGAGTCATTTTCGCGTTCTATTTTATATCTGACGTCGAAACCTTATAATCTACTTTCGCAGGATTCGGGATTTTGAAATCTTCGCTTGGTTCATAGAAGCGCAACAAGTCACGTTGCATGATGTCGTCGGAAATCCGCAGCGCTGTTTCGGCGTAATGTTTTCTTTCCGTCACACGACTATTTTCTTCATTTGTTAGCTCTTCAACTGGTTCGCCTGTCTGCGTCAGGTAAACGGTGGAACCGATTTGAGCGAACTCGGAAGTAATCACATCGCCATTCCGGAATACAACTGTATCAGTTGGCTTATCGGAAAGCAGGCTATTTCCAAGTTGCAAGTATTTCGAGCCGTCGATGCCAAGTAAATGCTGAACAGTTGGTTGCACATCAATTTGCCCCGCTTGCGTTGTAATTTCTTTCCCCTTGATGCCAGGCGCGTGGATGATAAACGGCACGCGTTGCAACTGCGCTTTATCAAACTCGGTTAGTTCTTCTTTTCCAAGAAGCGGTGCAAGCGTATCTAGGCGTGATTTCGAAATACCGTAGTGGTCGCCGTAAAGAACGAAAATCGTATTTTCATACAAGCCTTCTTTCTTCAAAGCGTCGAAAAATTCCTTAATCGCCTCGTCTGCATAATGCGCTGTTGAAAAATAATTATTAATTGTTTCATCTTTGGTTCCAGGATTCGCGAATTCCACGTCTTCTTCAAAAACAGGATACGGGAAATGGTTGGAAACCGTAATGAATTTTGTTTGGAATGGCTGTGGCAATTGCTTCAGCATTTCCATGGACTGCTCATAAAACGGCTTGTCTTTTAGACCGTAGTCCGTTGAGTTCGCCTTGGTCAAATCATAGTAGCTAGAATCAAAGAAATAATCATAGCCAAAACGCTTGTAGGCATTATTGCGGTTCCAAAACGAGCCAATGTTCCCGTGAAACGCTGCCGACGTGTAACCTTGTTCATTCTTCAAAATTGCCGGCCCCGCCTGAAATTCATTCGTGCCGCCGTAAGTCGAAAATGCTGACCCTTGCGGAAGTCCAAATAGCGAATTCTCAATAAGGTTTTCCGCATCACTAGATTTTCCTTGCCCCGTTTGATGGTAGAAGTTGCTAAAACTAAACGAGTTTTCACTATTATAAAGTTGATTTAAGAACGGTGTTACCTCTTCGCCGTCCAATTTGTAATTGATCAAAAATTGTTGAATGCTTTCTAAATGCAAGTAGACCACATTCCGTTTTTTCGCAACCCCAAAGTACTCATTGTCTGTACTCGTGCGGTTCGTATTCACAAAGTTCTCCGCCTCAGCCGTGTCCGAGCTTTCCGCTTGAACGCGCTTCTGCTGCGTTTTCATGTGCTTCACGCCGTCATAAGCCGTAAACGTGTTGACGCCCAAATATTTGACTAGATAACGCTGATCAAATGTCCGCGTAAGCAGTTGCGGGCGGTCAATCTCCGCCAGCGTAATATTTAAAAGAAGCATTCCTAGGCCTAAAACAACAGGAATAAGTTGAAACTTAAAAGCACGACGCTTTTCCGCATATGGCTTCCCGTATTTTATTAGCGCAAACGTAATGAATGCAAAATCGAGCCAATAAAGAATATCATGCCATTTTAGTAGGGCGAATGCGCTCCCGTTAAGGCCTTCCGAAACATTTCCAACATTCGTCATCAAATTAACCGACAAGAAGTCGCTAAACTCGCGGTAATAAAGCACGTTCGCATAAAGTAGCATGGAAAGTGCAAAATAAACAATAATGGCAATCGTTGTCCGAAGCTTTCGATTTGGAATCAAAAAGACTAAACTAAATATAATGAGTGCCATCGCAATTGGATTAATCAGTAATAAGAAAATTTGAAATGCGCCTTCAACGCCTAAATTAAATTCCATAAAATAAACAATTTCCGTCTTTAGCCAAAACAGAAAAACAGTTAGTAACAGTAATCGATTTGAAAGTAAATTCTTCATCGTCATCTCCTCATAAAAAAATTCGAGTTATGTTCATGCTATCATGTTTTATGAGGCATGTAAAATAGAAACTGGTCAATCAATATTTAAAAACCCGTACTTCGCTAATACTTTTTGCCCTGCATCAGACGCCATATAATCTAAAAACTTCGCCACCTGATCTGGCTCGTCAGCATCTTTCAACACGCCCGAATAATAGCCAATTTGTGAATGCAAATCGTCCGGCACAGCCTGCAAAACTTTTACATCTTTACTGATTAAAGCATCCGTTTTATAAACGAAACCCGCTTGCGCGTTGCCAGATGCGACGTAAGCAAGCGTTTGGCGAACGTCAGATGCGAGGACAAGTTCCTCTTTCAGTGCATCGTAAACGCCTAGATTTTCCATCGTTTCCTCTGCATATTTCCCAGCAGGAACAGATTCCGGATTACCGATTGCGATTTTATCAAAAGTTGGCAACAATTTCGCGATATCTTTCGTATTCGTTTCCACCGCATTTTTGCTCGGCACAATTAAAACGAGTGTATTTTTGGCAAACTGTTGTTTATCGGTTGTTTGCGCCTTTAAATCATCCATATCTTTTTCGCTCGCAAGTAACACGCCATCAATTGGTGCCCCGTTTTTTACGCGCTCTTTGATTTGGCCAGATCCAGCAAAATCAAACGTTAGCTTTACATTTTTATGCGCCTTCTCATAATCCGTTTTCACATCTTCCATCACATCTTTTAAGCTGGCCGCAACGGAAATGTGCAGTTCAATTGGCTTTTCGCTAGCCGTTCCAGCTTGGTTGCTGCAGCCTGCAAGCACGAATAAGACCGCGAAAAACAAAATGCTTACTTTTTTCATCAAACTACTCCTTTTTATTTCGCTCTTTTTGAATATGTCTAATCTTTTTTCGAATGTTGCGCCAGTCGCGCTCGCTAGGGAAATAGTTAACTTCTACCGTCGGAATTCCGTCATACTGCGCCGCTGCAAAATCGGCAAGAACAAAATCAATCTGGTTCGCTCGCAAATGTTCGGCCACGATATCCGGTTCCGTCATTTCAAAAAGCTCCACCTGATCTTGAAACCTCGAAGCGATAATGCTTTTCAAAAAGCGCGTGTTGCTCACACTTAACTGCGAAGAAACCAAAATGCGCACCGGCTCGATTTCTTTACGCTGCGCAAAAACCAAGCCTTCCCAAAGCGTTCCTAGGAAGAAAATAACCGTTTCGGCTTTCACACGAGAATCAGCAACATCTTTGACCGCCTTTCGAACAGCCTCGCAAAAACTTGGAAACTCCTCTTCTAAAACGCCCGTCACATACCCCCGTTTTGATACAATAAAGCTATCAAACTCTACAAATTGCTCCAAATAAAGCAAATAACTCAAAAGCTGTAGCAAAATCTCATTTTTATTGCTCGGGTAAGGATGCCCGTAATAAACCACAATATTTTCCAAAATCGCCTCGCTCTGGACTAATTTCTCCGGCGCATGTTGCGCAAAGAAACTAAGCGACGCCTCAATATTCGCCTTCCGCTCATAGCCCAGCCCCTGCAACTGAAGCAACTTAATGCCGTAGCGCTCGCCCTCTGTTAGCACGATTCCCGTATCCTTCTCAAGCTGTTTAAAGCTATTTTTCAGGTCAGCCTCATGCTCATAAAACGGAATCGCAATTTCTGCCATATCAATGAAATACCCTTGCCTTATCCGTTCGATGCACACTTGCAGCCAAAAAAATCGTTCCTGCCGCTGCGGATAAACAAAACGGTAACCCACACAAGCTTCATGTGTGCTGATGTAGCAATCAAGCGCCTCCCTGTCATCCGCTTTAAATGGCCAACGCTCCAAACCGAAAGTTGTGTAATAGAGCTGCGAAAAAAAGTAGCGAACTTGCGCCTCATTCCCCGTGATGTACACCGGATTGATATTAAGTTCCACGCCGTAAATTTCCATTTTCTTTCGAATCCGATGAATCAACCGGTACAGCGAAGAAGGACTCGTAAACAATTCGTCTGCCCATTCTTCAACCGTCCAATTTTGAGTATAAAAACAGCCAAGCAAAAGTTTTATAGAAAGACTCCGTTGCATAAAATATTGATATAATTTATCGACATGCGCATTTTCAGGTGTTTGAATTTGAATACCTAATTTCCGAGATGTGAAAAGCGTCCATTCGTCCATTAAGTCGTTTTGAATCGCGGCAATGTCATTGTTTAACGTGCGTTTCGAACAATCCAATTGTTCAGCTAAATCCTCTAATTTGTACCACCGATTGTCAGCAATAAGAATTTCTAGAAGCTCCATTCTCCTTCTGGTACTTTTTTCGAGTAAAGTTCGCATGACACTGCCCCCATTATCGTATTTTCGTTCACCATTATTATATCATCTTAGACTAACCCAAAACATTATTTTCCACTAAAACAAAAAGACAAGATGCGAACAACTTGTCTTTTCAATAAACTTTATAAGATTGGCCTGTTTGAGCACCGTGAACACTCTTTTCAAAAGCACGCGCCACCCGGTCAGCAGGAACTGGAACGAAGCCTTCAAAAAACGGCTCCAAATTTTCAAACGACTCGAGAAGCACATTTGGGCTCACTGTATTAATCCGAATTCCCCGCGGCATTTCAATCGCAGCTGACTTTGCAAAGGCGGTAACCGCCCCGTTCGCCATCGCAGCCGAAGCACCTTGCCTAATTGGATCCTCCATCATAATTCCCGTTGTCAGTGTGAAACTTCCACCATCATTAATATAATCAAGCCCTAGTAAAACGAGGTTGATTTGTCCCCCAAGCTTACTCCGCAATGTTTGTTCATTTTTTTCAGGCGTTAGTTCCGTTAGCGGCGAAAAAACAGCGCTTCCCGTTGCACTTACAACCGCATCGACTTTCCCAATTTGATTGTACATCTCGCGAATGCTGTCCGGGTCCGTAATATCAACATGAATTTCCCCGCTATGTCGCCCAGCCGTAATAACGTCATTTTTCTTTGAAAGCCGATTAAAAACCGCTTTTCCGAGCGTTCCATAGGCACCAATTAGTAGCACTTTCATAAAAACACCTCATTTCAAATGATACGACCAGTATAACACCTCTCATGCTTAAAGGTTTATTTTTTGTTTTTCTCACCCGCATTCGATTGGAAAATATCCACCAAACTTTTAAGCACACGCGGAACTTTCACGCCCATTTGAACGAAATTTTCCAAAATCGAGATTAATTCATTAGCGAGGTAGAAAAAAATAACCGCATCACGAACTAAGTTTTTATTCCCAGTAACAAGGTCCGCCTGATGTGCAATCGCCACTAAAATGAAAATCGCTAATTTGCGCGCGATACCTTGAAAGCCCACTCTACTTCGCAACTTCCCTCGAAAACCGGCTGTAAGTAGGCCTGCCACATAATCGGCCACGGTGAAGATAAGTAAAACTTGAATCAAAACACTCCCACCTCCGAAGAAGAACGCCACAACTTGAGGAATATTTTGAACTAAATAATCCATAAACATCCTTCTTTCTGTACGCAAAAATGCCATTTGTTTTTCAGCTCAAGCAATACTTTTTCTGAAGGTCAAATGACATTTTTAATCTATTTAAATCTACTATAGTAGAATACTTAACGCAGCTTTTTAAGTCATCAGCGAAATTGGACTTTGCTTAAACGCTTCTTGCAATGAGCCCTGCCGATTTCTTCCATAAATAAAACGTTCGTCTGGAAACCCCTATTTCCTCATAAATCTGCTTATCCGTTTGAACGTGCTTTCGCACCAAGTACTCTTCAGATGAAAAAAGCAACATTTTTTGATCTGCTGTCAAAAAACCTTTCTTGCTATCACCAAGCGCTTCCAAATATTCCAACTCGCACAAGAGCTTCTGTCTATCACGCTCATTTAAATGTTCCTCCAAACGATAAATAATCGCTCGTTGTCGCTTTTTTAATTCCGCGCGTTCCATTCAAATCACCTCTTTGTCACCATTTCGGTGCTTTTTAGTTTAAAAAAAGTGTGTTCTTGCCTGATAAATTTATTATAGCACCATTTTGGTTACATGTAAACAAATTGATGCATTTTAACATATAAAGTTTCCAAAAAGGTTACAAAAGTGGTACACTGTAAACAATCATAAAGCAAGGAGCAAAGGAGCCATGGAATTAAATAAATATGTTGGAAATAAAATCAAACAATTTCGCGAAGAAAAAGGGCTAAGCCAAGAAGGGCTTGCCAAACGCTTAAATACAACAAGACAAACCATTAGCCGTTATGAAAACGGTGAAAGAAAGGCCAATCAAGACGTCTTATTCGAACTTGCCAAGATTTTCAATCAAACAATAGATGCTTTCTTCCCTCCAAGAAGTCAAGAGGCAAAAGATGAGCGCTTAATGACGATTGCAGCTCATTTAGATGATGACGTCACTGACGAGGAATTGCGAGATATTCTTGCTTACATTGAAATGAAAAAACAACTTCATCGCGGGAAGTGAAAATATGTTTGAAGAATTGGTGAATGATTATCAAAACAAAGTAACCATAAAAGAAGAAAAAATGCCTAGCAAATTGCCAGGCTTATATATTAACGGGACCATTTTAATCGACAGTCAAAAAACAGATACCGAAAAGCGCTGTCTTCTAATTGAAGAACTTATGCACTGGAAATACACATATGGCAATATTATCAATCAAAAAGAAATGGCAAATCGCAAACAAGAAATTTTCGCTAGAAGACGCGGATATGAGGAACTCGTTCCACTTGAAGATATTATTCGTTGCTTTTACAATGGTTTTAGAGAATATTTCGAAGTAGCCGAACACCTAGGCGTGACGGAAGAATTCTTAATTCAGACGGTTGCTTTTTACCGAGAAAAATACGGTCCAATGTATAACTACAAAAATTACTTTATTAATTTCGGTAATACGATTGATGTTTACCGCAAATACTAACGCCCGCTTAATCAACTTCTTGTAGTAACATGCAGCACCATCGAAAGGATATTTTTATGAAAAGGCCCAGCCACGATGAAATAAAGTTCACCTTAATTTTTATAGCTGATCCAAGCTTTAATATTTTCATACTTCAAGATGAGTTTTTCATGCGAAATCCGCAATACAAATTAACATTAACCACCTTTTTCTATACCGTCTTCTGGCTTGAAGCAAACGACTACATTTTGCGCCAAACAAAAAGCCGTTTAAACGAAAAACGGTACAAACTCACTGAAAAAGGAACCTCACTCTTACAAAGTTTCGGCCAAATGGAGGGCTTAAAAGATGAGTAAAGAAAAACTAGACTTACTTCGACAGATTGCTTACAAGTACTATATTGAAGAAAAAAGTCAAGAAACGATTGGACGTGAACTCGATATTTACCGGACGAGCGTCAGTCGTATGCTTAAACAAGCAAAAGCCTCCGGAATTGTGGAAATTAAAATTCATGATTTTGATGAGCAGATTTACGAACTTGAAACGGCGCTCCAAGAAACTTTCAACTTGAAACACGTTCGCATCGCCCGAACCGAACCCCATTTTTCAAGTAAAGAAAAAGATGAAAACCTCGCACAAATTGCATCCCTCTCTATAAAAAACATGATCAAGCCACACGAAACAGTCGGCGTCGCCTGGGGTGAAACGCTTGGCAATGCTATCGCGCAAATTGATAACCGCCGCAAAACAATGGCCACTTTTGTCCCAATTGTCGGCGGCCCAAGTCATATCCATTCCCGCTTCCACGTCAACACGCTCGTCTACGAACTCGCAAGAAAATTGGGTGGCACAAGTTTATTCGTCAATGCAACAGTTGTGCAAGAAACAGCGGAACTAAAAAACGGCATTGTTCACTCACAATATTTTCAGGAATTAAAATCCAAATGGGCAAAACTAGATGTCGCCCTCGTCGGAATCGGCGGACTTTTATCTGAGAAAACGAGCAAATGGCGTGACCTTTTATCACCAGAAGATTACGCAGAGTTACGCCTTCGCGAAGCGTGCGGGGACTCATGTTGCAATTTTTTCGATAAGGACGGCAAAGTTTTACACGGTCCACTATATGAACGCACCATCAGCATCGGCCTCGAAAATTTAAGCGCCGTCCCAACTGTTCTCGGAGTTGCTCGGTCAAAACGCAAAAGTCGGGCTATTTACGCGATGCTAAAAAAAGGCTACATCAATGCTCTTGTAACCGATGATGAAACGGCTAAGCTAATTTTGAAACATGCAAAAAGCTAGTTTGCACAAATGTGCAAACTAGCTTTTTTGGCGTTACAACTCGCTTGGTTTCGTCCGCTTTTTACCCCAAAACAGCAAAGAACTTATTTTTTTCTAGCTTATTTTTGCTAAAATGAGGGCAAAAGGAGTGATTTTAATGGAATTTATGCTCGATACTGCTAATTTAGAAATTATTAAGCGCTATGCAGGAAATTTACCCCTCGCTGGCGTCACTTCCAACCCTTCTATTATAAAAAAAGAGGGCAAGCTTGAGTTTTTCACGCACATGAAGGAAATCCGAAGCTCCCTTGACCCAACTGCCTCCCTACACGTCCAAGTTGTCGCCACCGACTACGCCGGAATGATGCGCGACGCAGAAGCCATTTTGCGCCATATCGACGACCAAGTTTTCATTAAAGTCCCCGTCACCGAAATTGGTTTGCGCGTCATCAAAGAATTGCGCGCCCAAAAAATAAATGTAACGGCCACGGCCATTTATTCGAAAATCCAAGCCTATTTAGCGATTTCGGCAGAAGCCAATTATATTGCGCCGTATTTCAACCGCATGGAAAACCTGAACATCAATCCGCGCGACGCCATTTTGGAAATGAGCACAGCAATTGAGCGGTCGGGAAGTAACACTAAGATTTTAGGCGCTAGTTTTAAAAATGTCGGCCAAGTGAATTCAGCCCTAGAATGTGGTGCCCATGCAGTAACACTAGGCGCGGATATTTTTAAACAAGCGTTTGAAATGCCTTCGATTGAAAAAGCCGTGCACGATTTCACGAGCGACTGGGAAGCTGTTTTTGGCGCTGGACATGTTGTCGCGAAATTTTAAGGTAGTAGAGAAGAATAACCGCCTTCTGAGATTTTTGCAAAAAAATAAGACCGCGAGTCCTGTCTTCCAAACGTTCGAAAACGCCGACAGTACTCCGGTCTTGTGGGTTTGGCACCCAATGGGTTATGAGGGGTTCGAACCCCCGACCCGCTGATTAAGAGTCAGCTGCTCTACCAACTGAGCTAATAACCCGATTGACTCAACGTTCTAATTCTATCACTTTTTTCAGTTTTTGCAAGAAATTTAAATTAGAAAGCTAGGTCTTGAAGGTTTCGCCTCATTTGACCTAGCTTTTTTTCAAAAATTATTCTTTAATCTCTTCTTGCATATCTTTGTTTTGAATTCTTGATTTGCGAATGTAGTAGACGATGATGACGCCGACAAACCAAAGTGGTGTAATGAACAGCGCCACGCGAGTGTCTTCAGCAAGCGCCAAGACAACGAGCACGAACGCTAAGAACACTAAAATCACGTAATTCGCAAATGGGTAAAGCGGCATTTTGAATTTGTTTTTTGCCGCTAGTTCTGGGCGTGTTTTCCGGTATTTTAAGTGTGCGAGAACAGTGATGCCCCAAATGAAAATGAAGCAAACCGTTGATACACTTGTGATGAGTGTGAATACACCTTCTGGCATAATGTAATTTAAAATAACGGCGATTAAAATGATAATTGTCGAGAAAAACAGCGCGTTGGACGGCACTTTGTGTGAAGTCAGTTTCGTCATGGATTTAGGCGCATTTTTTTCTTTTGCTAACGAATAAATCATTCGGCTTGTGCTGAAAACCGCACTATTACAAGCCGAAGCCGCCGAAGTTAAGACAACAAAGTTAACAATTCCTGCAGCAGCCGTTATTCCTACAGCAGCGAAAACCTGAACGAACGGGCTTTCAGCAGGATTAATCGAATTCCACGGATAAATGCTCATAATCACAAGGAGAGCACCAATGTAAAAGATAATAATCCGAATCGGAATGTTGTTAATCGCTTTCGGGATAACACGCTCAGGATCCTCAGTTTCCCCAGCAGTCAGGCCGACAAGCTCAATACCCACAAAGGCAAAGACCACCATTTGGAAGGAAAGTATGAAGCCATTTGCGCCGTTAGGGAAAAAGCCACCGTGACTCCATAAATTTGAGAAGCTTGAAGCTCCAGCGTCCGTTGAAAAACCTTTAATAATCATGAATGTGCCAATAATGATGAGCGCCAAGATCGCAATGATTTTAATAAGGGCAAACCAAAATTCCATTTCCCCGAAAAGTTTAACCGTCGCCAAGTTCATAATAAGCAAAATGACGAGCGCGATTAAGCCCGGCACCCACTGGGCAACATTTGGAAACCAAAATTGTGTGTACAGACCGACTGCCGTTAAGTCAGCCATCGCAATTGAAATCCAGCAAAACCAGTACGTCCAACCCGTTACAAACGCCGCCGCATTTCCAAAATAATCCTGTACGAAATCAACAAATGAATGATACTTTAAATTTGAAAGTAGTAATTCGCCAAGTGCCCGCATAATAAGAAAACAGATTGCCCCTGTAATCATATACGCGAACAAAATCGATGGGCCAGCTAAGTGAATGGATTTCCCTGAACCAAGGAATAGCCCAGTTCCAATTGCTCCCCCAATGGCAATTAGTTGGACATGACGGTTTTTTAGACCTCTTGATAATTCTTGTTTCTCTTCCATTATGTACTTCCCCCTCTTCAGTCTTGGGACTCGCTAAGTTCTTTACCAATTTTGCAGAGCCGTCTGTGTATGAACTTAAATTGATTATTAAGTTATCCTTTAATCATACAATAAAATCAGATTACTCGCAAAATATCATAAAAACAGTAAATTTTTCCTTTTTCACAATGTAAGCGCTATCACTATTTAGATTTTACCATATTCTTTTACAAATTGACAATAAGGACACTTAAAACCATCTATATATTTACCTAAATTTGTTGATAAATAAGGATTTCTTGTTATTTTTTACCTTAACTCCCAAATTGGTTCGAAATTTAGGCCTATTGACTTATTTTTTAAAAGTTTGTGAAAACGCTCCCAATTTTCGGTTTGTACAACAAAAATGCCGACACGCCAATTAAAACGAAGTCCGGCTACCCCATTTTAATCCATATAAAATTTTTTTATGGTATACTTTTCCAAAAGGAGGTGCTTTAGTTGGCGACGTTTACGCTTTTAGATAAAGTTATTTTTGAGAACGCTTCAAATATGGAGCTTAAAGATGAAAACGGGAAAATTGTGGCGCTTATTAAAAAAGAAGTACATTCTGACCGTGAAAAAGACAACTCCTATATTTATACTGCGCCAGACGGCACAATGATTGGCCAAATCCACCGTAAAAACACTGGCATAAAACGATTTATACTTGCTGAATATGAATTTTATTACGAGGGGAAACGCTTCGAATTAAAAGATAAAGTTGGCAACAGCATGCTCTATTTTTCTGTCATAGCAGAATTTCTAGATCAAAAAATTTTAATTGAGGAAAACTTAAACGAAGATGTTGACTTACATGCGAATGATAAACTGCTTGCCACTATTTTAACTGGCGATTCTTTTTTCACGATATCCTTTTCATTTGATGACAATGTCGACACCCATTCCCATCTATTCGTCCTCCTCGTTTTAATGTACTTCATGCTTAAAATTTATAAAGACGAAACTGGTGTTGTTGATGATATTATCGATATTTTTGAAGACTAAAAAAGCATAAATCCCCTATACCACTTCTAAAAATGGATTTTATGGGATTTATGCTTATTTTTTATTAAAATTAGTCTGTTAAGCTAAACGCCAAACACTTTTGACAACATGCGTCTGATTGCGGTCTGGTCCAACTGAGAACATGGAAACTTGAACACCTGTAAGTTGGGCGATACGCTCCATGTAGTGTCTTGCATTAGCTGGTAAATCATCAAGCGACTTAACGCCGGTGATATCTTCTGTCCAACCCGGTAGCTCTTCATAAACTGGTTCGCAGCGCGCCAAATCTTTAAGGCTAGCCGGGAATTCTGTAATTGTTTTGCCGTCAAGTTTATAAGCGACACAGATTTTCAGCGTTTCAATGCCGGTAAGTACATCAAGAAGCGTTAACGAAAGATCTGTTAGCCCGCTGACACGTCTTGCATGACGCACGACAACACTATCAAACCAGCCTACTCGGCGTGGGCGTCCAGTCGTTGTTCCGTATTCTCGGCCAACTTCGCGAATGTTATCGCCAATTTCATCAAACAGCTCTGTTGGGAACGGGCCATCGCCAACGCGCGTCGTATAGGCTTTCGCAACACCGACAACGTGATTGATTTTCGACGGGCCAACACCACTTCCGATAGTTACTCCGCCAGCAATTGGGTTGCTTGATGTGACGAACGGGTATGTCCCCTGATCGATGTCTAGCATGACGCCTTGCGCGCCTTCAAATAGGACGCGTTTTCCTTCGTCCAGTGCATCATTTAAGACGACCGACGTATCGCACACGTATTCCTTGAATTGTTGGCCGTACTCATAATATTCATCTAAAATTTCATCTAAAGTAAACCCTTCTAATTCATAAAAGCGCTCCAAAAGACGATTCTTTTCTTTTAAATTTTGTTCTAGTTTTTCTTTAAATGTTTCTTTGTCTAAGAGGTCTACAATTCGGATGCCGACACGCGCAGCTTTATCCATGTAAGCAGGTCCAATGCCTTTTTTGGTCGTCCCGATTTTATTTGCGCCCTTGCGCTCCTCGTCCGCTTCGTCAATGCGAATATGATACGGTAAAATCACGTGCGCCCGGTTTGAAATACGTAAATTCGCCGTATTTACACCTTTTTCATGTAAGTACGTTAATTCTTCCACTAGCGCTTTTGGATCTACTACCATTCCATTTCCAATAACACTGATTTTCTCTTTGTAAAAAATACCAGATGGAATTAGATGCAATTTATACGTGACGCCGTCAAACTTAATTGTGTGCCCCGCATTGTTACCACCTTGATAACGTGCAATTGCTTCTGCATTCTCCGAAAGAAAATCTGTAATTTTTCCTTTACCCTCATCGCCCCACTGTGTTCCAACAACAACAACTGAAGACATGTAAACACCTCATTTTTTGGTCTTTAGCTAACCATTCGCGTTAGCTATTATTTCCATTATTCATTTTACCGTTTCTCCTATCATTCGTCAACGGATATCACGAACGATTTTTTTAATACTAAAAAAATCGTTCGTTTTTACTTTTAAAAAAATAATAGACCATGAGCAGGTGCGCTCATAGTCTATCTGTCAGGCTTGTTCGCTCCACTAAAACATCGCACGGTGCGTGAAGTGTGACGTATCCAGCTACGCTCCCGAGTAAAATGCGGCTTAGCCTCGACGTGCCGACCGCCCCAACAACGATTAAATCTGCGTGGAACTTTTCATCGGCAATTTCCACGATGGTCGCTTTTGGCGGACCATAATCTAAAATCGTTTCCACGCTTTCTACGCCTAATTCTTTCGCGCGCTTTTCATAATCCGCCAACAACTTTTCTGCATTTTCCGTAAATTGATTGACCGTTTGCCCACCATCAAGCGCCGTCAAATTCGCAAAGTAGAGTGTATCGATAATTGTCGTAATTCCAAGATGCGAGCCGTTGCGCTTTGCCGCTCCTGCCGCTTTTAAAAAGGCCGCTTCCGCAGAGGGTGATCCGTCAATTGCAACTAAAATCCGTTTGTAATTTTCCATGTCAACCACTCCTTTTCACAAAACCTTACCCCTTTTTTTAGCAAAAAAAACAGAGCGATTTATTCGCCCTGCCTAATTTTAAGCCATCTCATCATATCTTACTTCAAGGTTAACAAATTTATTGTACTCCTTCACAAAAGCGAGCTTGACGTCCCCAACAGGACCATTACGCTGCTTCGCAATGAGAATCTCAATCGTTCCATCATTTTCGCCTTCACGGTCATAGTAGTCTTCACGATATAAGAATGCCACAATATCCGCATCTTGCTCAATTGAACCCGATTCCCGAATATCCGACATCATCGGACGCTTATCTTGGCGTTGTTCCACGCTACGCGACAACTGCGACAGCGCAATGACCGGCACCTCAAGTTCACGCGCAAGTGCTTTAAGTGAACGGGAAATTTCCGATACTTCTTGTTGGCGGTTTTCGCCGCCTCGGCCACTCCCTTGAATCAGTTGCAAATAGTCAATGACAATCATACCAAGCCCCGACTCTTGTTTTAAACGTCGACATTTCGAACGAATCTCATTAACGCGAACGCCTGGCGTATCATCAATGAAAATCCCCGAATTGGATAGCGTCCCCATCGCAATCGTAAGCTTCTGCCAATCATCTGACGTCAGCGAACCCGTACGCAAATTTTGCGCATTGATATTGCCTTCCGCACAAAGCATCCGCATAACAAGTTGCTCGGCGCCCATTTCAAGGCTAAATATCGCCACATTTTCATCCGTTTTTGTCGCCACATTTTGTGCAATATTAAGCGCAAATGCTGTTTTACCAACTGATGGACGAGCCGCAACGATAATTAAATCATTGCGCTGAAAACCAGCCGTCATCTTATCGAGCTCTTTAAAGCCCGTAGGAATACCAGTTATATCGCCTTTTCGGTTGTGTAAAATCTCAATGTCATCATATGTTTTAACCAAAACGTCCTTAATGTTTTTAAAAGCACCCACGTTTTTGCGCCCGGAAACTTCTAAAATGCTTTTTTCAGCTTCGTCCATGAGCGCGTCCAGCTCGTCCTCACGCGAATAACTATCCGTCGCAATTTGAGTCGCCGTCCGAATTAAGCGCCTAAGAAGCGCCTTATCTTCAATAATGTGCGCATAATATTCTAAGTTGGCCGCTGTCGGAACCGCACCCGAAAGCTCCGTTAAGTATGGTAAACCACCCGCATCCTCAATCCGACCACCAGCAGCAAGCGCCTCATAAACTGTCAGCACATCTACCGCTTTCCCGTGGTCATTCAAATCAAGCATCGTCTCAAAAATCAGCTGATGCGCCTGCCGGTAAAAATCGTCCGGCATAAGTATTTCAGAAGCCGTAATCAGCGCATTCGGTTCAAGAAATACAGCCCCTAAGACGGCCTGCTCAGCTTCAATATTTTGCGGTGGCGTTCTATCTTGAAAAGTATCCACTGCCCTTAGCTCCTTTTTTTAAAAGTTAGTTTTTCCTTTATTCTTCTGTTACGTGTACTTTCATTGTAGCGTTAACCTCGTGATGTAGCTTAATCGGTACATTCGTGTACCCAAGCGAACGAATCGCATCTGGAAGATCCATTTTCCGCTTATCAATTTTAATCCCAAAATCCTTTTGCAAGGCTTGCGCAATTTGTTTTGTCGTAATCGAACCAAACAAACGCCCACCTTCGCCTGATTTCGCCTTCAGTTCAACCGTCAAGCTCTCCAATTTTTCCTTCAGCGCTTTCGCTTCAGCAAGCTCTTCTTGCGCATCTTTTTCCGCACGTTTTTCTTGCCCGCGCAGCGCGCTCATATTTTTCGCATTCGCTTCCACAGCGTTCCCATTTTTTATCAAAAAGTTTTTCGCGTAACCGTCCGCCACGTCTTTCACTTCACCTTTTTTACCCGAACCTTTTACATCTTTTAGAAAAATGACTTTCATATTATGTTTCTCCCTTCCAATACGCGTCAATCGCGTCTAATAAAGCTTTTTCCGCCTCAGCAATCGTCACACCTTTAAGCTGCGTCGCCGCATTAGACAAATGGCCGCCTCCGCCTAGTTTCTCCATAATAACCTGCACATTAATTTCGCCCAGAGAGCGAGCACTAATCCCAATCATCTTATCAGGACGAAGCGTAACGACAAATGAAGCCTGCACATTTTCCATCGAAAGCATCGTATCCGCCGCCTGAGCCGCAATAACCGTCCCGAAAACTTCATTTTCATGACCTTTTGCAACCGCCAACCCGTCGTGATAAATCTCAAGCGATTCCACAAGTTTACTACGCTGCGTAAAAGTCGCTAAATCTTCTTTAAGAAAATTTTGTACCAAGATGGTGTCCGCCCCAAGCGACCGCAAATAACTTGCTGCGTCAAACGTGCGTGACCCCGTACGTAGCGTAAAGTTCTTCGTATCCACCACAATCCCAGAAAGTAACGCCGTCGCTTCAATTTTGCCCACCTGTTCCAAATCTGGCTGGTATTCAAAAAGCTCCGTCACAAGTTCCGCCGTTGAAGATGCATACGGTTCAATATAAACAAGTACCGGATTTTCCACAAACTCTTCCGAACGACGATGATGGTCAATGACAACCACATGCGAAGCCGATTCCAGCAACTCGCGATTCATCACCATCGAAGGCTTATGCGTATCCACCACCACAAGCAAACTCTTATTGGTAATATTTTCATTAGCCACTTGCGGCGTCACAATATTTTTAATCACATTCGGATACTCTTCAATTTCGGTCATCAGGCGTTCTACGTCCGGACTCATTTTACCCGGTTCAACCACAACATACGCATCACGATCATTCATCTCCGCAATACGCATCACGCCAAGGCTTGAGCCGATAACGTCCATATCTGGATAGCGATGTCCCATAACAAAAACTTGGTCGCTTTGAGTGATCAACTCTTGAAGCGCCTGAGAGATTACCCTGGCACGCACACGCGTCCGCTTTTCCATCGGATTGGTTTTTCCCCCGTAAAAGCGCACTTGACCTTCCGGCTGCTTAATCACAACCTGATCCCCGCCGCGCCCAAGCGCAAGGTCCAGCCCCGACTGCGCAAGATCCGCTAAACTAATCAGATCATCTTCATTGTAGCCAATCCCAATACTTAGGGTTAAAGGAATATTTTGTTTAGACGTACGCTCGCGAATACGATCTAACAACGAAAACTTTTCCTCTTCCAAACGTTCTAACATGGCCTCATTTAGAAATCCCATAAACCGGTCCGAACTAATTCGCTTCAAATAAATTCGGTGCTCACGCGCCCAGTTCGTGAGCATAGACGTCACCAAATTGTTTAACGCGCTCCGGCGTCTATCATCCATGCCCTGCGCCCATTCATCGTAATTATCAAGAAAAATAATCGCAAAAACAGACTTCTCCGCCTTATATTTCTCATTTAGCTCATAATATTCCGTGCGATCATACAGATATAAAATCCGCTCTTCACGTTTAACAATTGTATCAAAACGGTATTCACGCCATTTAATAGACTGTATACCCTCTTGTTCCTCACCTTTAATAACAGCCAGAAATTCTGGCCCGACATCAATTAGCGGCTCTCCAATTAGCTTGTGATTATCAAAATACTTCGCCATGAATGGATTTAACCACTGAATCTTATAATCGTCATCATACAGCATAATTCCCATAGGCATCTCAACAAGTGCATCTTCTTCGCTGCGTTTTATACGATACGTTAAATTAGAAACATATTCTTGCACCTCTTGATTTAAACGATGCTCAAAATAAAACATCGCTGTAATCAGTGCAACGCCTGCAACAAATATAATAACAGCGAGCCACCACTCATAGAAGAAAGTAATGACACACAAAATTATCGTTGCCGCAACTAAGCCATATAATGGATATTTAAGCATTCTTTTCTCAAAAAAGCCTTGCATTTCCATTCAGCTCCTAAACAAAAAATGATAATCCCTGTAAAATGTAGTCGTCCACTCTATATTTTACCTTTTATCGAACAGACTTTCAAATCAAAAAAGGTCAATCCGACTTTTCATACGGATTTGACCTCTATAGTTTCATTCCTCTTATTAACTTACTTGATGCCATACAAATTTCGCCATTAGTCATTGTCAGCTCGCCTGTAGCTTTATCCACTTCATTAATATTATTTTTATTAACTAAAAATGAGCGGTGGCAACGATAAAACGGTTCATCTAATATTTTCTCGACATCTTTCATCTTGGCATAAAACTCGATTTGCCGATTTTTGCCATGCAAAACAATTTTATGGCTTTTCGTAGACGTTTCAAAAAATAAAATATCATCTTGCTTCTCGTGAATTACTTTTTTATCCGTTAATCTAAAAGTAAAATATTTGTCTGGCTCACGCTCATCTAACATCCGCTGTTGCACACTCCGCAAACATTCATGAACACGTTCCTGAACTTCTTTCACATTATCTTTAATGATATAATCTAACGCTTCCACTTTATAAGTAAAAGTTAGATAGGTTAGTTCTGCATGCGTTGTGATAAAAATAATAAACCCACGTGCATCTTTTTCTCTAATTTTCTTTGCTAATTCAAAACCATTTAAATCGGGTTGTTGCAAATCAATATCTAAAAAATAAAGTCCCATCCCTGCAGATTTTTCAATCTCTTCCAAAACTTCATAAGGATTACCAGAAGAAAAAACAATTTCCATATCAAAATGTTCTAGCATAATAAAATCTTCTATATACTTCGTTAGTCGTTCCCGCTGAATTCTATTATCTTCACATATAAAGATTGGTAACATATATATCCCCTTTTCCTATATGATTTCTAACTCTTGAATAAACTCTCTATCCATCAGTTTTGTAGCTAATGTGACGTTTGAATATTTTTGAATTGTTTCTCTTAAACTGGCTAAACCTAATCCTCGAGCATCACCTTTAGTTGAAAAGCCTTCTTCAAATATTTTATACACAGGTGGCATGTTTTCCGGTATGCTATTGGCAAAAACAATTAATACAGAGTCTTCCCGTTTCACAACAGCCAAACGAATGAAAGGATCTTTACTTTCGGCAGCAGCCTCTACGGCATTATCTAGCAAAATCCCAACAATTTTACATAAATCGATACTCGGCATATTAATCTTATCAATTTCTTCTACTACTTCAACAATCGCATCAATTTTAAGTTCTTGCGCTCTTATTAGTTTAATGGCAATAAGCCCTTTTAGCTCCATTACATGAATGTTTTGAAGTAATGATATTTTATGGTTATTTGATTCCATCGTTTGATTGATAGGAATAATATTGTTCTCAAAGAATTTTTTCAAACCAGCCATATCATTTTCTTCCATATAGCCCGCCATACTTGATAAAATATTGACATAGTCATGTCTAAAAACACGCATTTCTTTATGTAAAGATTCAAGCGTCGACGTATATTCCTTCAATTCTTCAAAAAGTTGCTTTTGATTCTTCCCCTCTGTATCTTGAATAGCTGTTTTAATTACTATTGAAAATATAATTAATAATACAACTAAATAAAATGTGAACAAGACTATGTTAAATCTTAGTATAACTTTATCAAAACCAGCAAGTGATGAAAGAAAAATATTTGCATAAAAGATACCTAACGTAAGCACAAAAATAGCAAGAATCAAAATAGCATATTTAGTTTGTTTCACGATAGTATCAAATTTAATTTTCACAAGTGCAATTCGCAGTATGTAAGCTAACGCAAACTCTATAATAATCATTGTGACTAAATAAGAAATCGCAACCGAAGGAATTTTGTAAATCTCTACAAGTTCATAACCAAGAAACTGGACGTAAAGAAGACTACTTAAATAGTCACTTATTATCATTAGCAAAGTTGCAGCTATTGGAATAATGAAAGCATAGTTAATGGGATACTTTCTCCAAATTAGAGCAACAGCAAATATAGTAACATTCAGTAGCGAAACACCATATGAGATAAAAGGAAATAGAAGGGTTGAAGTAACCGCTAAAATTAAGGCTACTGACCCTTCTTTCCAATTTAATATTTTCCCAATAAGAATTTGAATTACAAAAAACAAACTGATTGTTTGAATAATAGTTACTATATCAAGCATGATATTCCTCCAGGTAGTATGTACTTTATAACTATTATTTTAACATATCTCTAATCAATAGAGATAATTATTTATTTTTTTCCATCATTTTCACAAGTGGGCTTTTTGGCTCATAGCTTAGGCCAAAGCAAGATTTTTTCATTGAAGAATCTGCAATTTTTAACGCTTTATCCTCTAGTTTACGTCCAATAAAGTTACCCATTTTTTTACTCATAGTTTTCATAATTGTTGTACCTCCTGTTTAATAGTTTATACATTAATGGATGAATCGAGATGACTTGATAGACTGACCCTAACATGATTAGTGTTTTCATTTCTGCAGATGGTATAAATAATGTTATTAAAAACAACACTATCGTGCATCCCACCGCTTTTCTTTTTAATTTTTGTCTTTCTTTCGTACCAATAAGGGGCAGACTTTCCGTGTCAGACGGAGCGTATTGAAACATATTGAATAGGACAAAAGCAAAAACAAGTATGACAATTAAATTAGTTGATGGCAATAATTGGAATAAAGCTGGGCCTATAACAAACATCGCCACACTTATAATCGTGCAGTTCAAGCTTTTTAATGCATGTAGACCAAAGGAATATCTACGTAACGTTAAATAAGCTAGATGTGTAATTAAGGTTTCCCAAAACACCCCAATCAGTAAAGCAAGTATGTAGACAAAAGAAATTTTAAATACGTTGATTAAAATAACTTCTACGCCGTACTTCACTTTCAAATACGTTTCTTCATCATTTTGAAAACGCTCTTTTGAAATTAGTTTATCTGCTAATTTTTCTGTCAGTGTAATTTGTTCTGTTGCACTACTCAATATTTTCACCTCCGTCTATTATTTTACCTCTAAATTAATAGTCAAAACGAAAAATGCCCTGAAATGTCCGTTTTTAGTCCTAAATAACCAAAATCAAGTTTTTTTCTCCATTTTTTGTGTAATTGACAGAATTTTAAAATGGGCATTATGACATTATTATGGGGTTTTTAGGCTTAATTAATCTGAAAAATATAAGTTTAATCACCTATAAAAAAGCCCCTTTAAAAAGGGGCTCAGACGGATGACAAACAGCAATCTTCGTTGTTAAAGCCTCCGTTCCGCTCCTCACGTACTCAAGTACGCTCTGGTGCGGTACTCGGCTTTGCCTAGAATCTCACCATTTGTCATCCGTCTGAATATAGTGGGATTACGTTTTGTTTTGTGTTTTTCTATAAGCTAAAAGCCCCTTTAAAAAGGGGCTTTTAGTTATAATTTATTTTTCTTCTGCAACAAATGGTAGTAATGCCATTTGACGAGCGCGTTTGATAGCAACAGTTAATTTACGTTGATATTTAGCGCTTGTTCCAGTTACACGACGAGGTAAGATTTTACCACGTTCAGAGATGAATTTTTTTAGTAATTCTACATCTTTATAGTCAATGTGCGTAATGCCGTTAGCCGTAAAATAACATACTTTTTTACGACGACGTCCGCCTCTGCGTCCTCCAGCCATAATTTCTCCTCCTATTCTCTATCCAAGTGTTTTGGTTAAGCAAGCAAATCCGGTTTAGAACGGCAAATCGTCATCCGAAATGTCGATTGGTTTTCCGTCGCTAGCAAAAGGATCATTGTTTGTTTGCTGATAACCTTGAGATTGAGATTGCTGATTCTGATTGTAACCACCGCCAGCAGGTTCCTGATTATAGCTGTTAGCATTGTTATTACCACCACCGTTATTACTTTGGTAGCCATTTCCACCGCCACTATTTGCATTACGTGGCTCTAAGAATTGGACACTTTCAGCAACGACTTCGGTTACATAGACACGTTTTCCATCTTGGCCTTCATAATTACGTGTTTGAACGCGACCGTCAACACCAGCAAGACTTCCTTTTTTCAGGAAATTTGCTACGTTTTCAGCGGGTTTTCTCCAAACAACACAATTGATGAAATCTGCTTCACGTTCCCCTTGTTGGTTTGTAAATGTGCGATTTACAGCAAGTGTAAAAGTCGCAACGGCAACACCAGAAGGAGTGTAGCGAAGTTCAGGATCTTTAGTTAAACGTCCTACTAAAATGACACGGTTCATCATCTAGAAAAAGCCTCCTCTCATTTAATAAATCAAGAAATTTCTTGAATTAGCTTTTATTCTTCTTCTTTAACGATAATATGACGAATGATATCATCAGAAATTTTTACTAAACGATCAAATTCATTGATAGAATCAGCGTTTTCAGCAGAAATTTTGACGATGTGGTAAAATCCATCACGGAAGTCTTGGATTTCATAAGCCAAGCGACGTTTACCCCATTCTTTTGATTCGATGATCTCCGCACCATTGCTTGTTAAGATTCCGTCAAAACGTTCTACTAACGCTTTCTTTTCATCTTCTTCAATGTTCGGACGAATGATGTAGTTAATTTCGTATTTTCTAGCCATCTTTTTACACCTCCTTGTGGTCTTAGCGGCTCTAATAAGACAAATTGTCCTATCTCTAAATAGCAAATGCATTTAGAAACGAGCAAGGAATAATTTATAATTACTCACAATAAAGTATTATACCATAGTGCGAAACTTGCATCAATAAATTTATGCAAAATCGTTTTCCTATGTCCGGTAAAGTGGCATTGTCATACATCTCGGGCCACCGCGACCACGCGAAAGCTCAGAACTGATAATTTCATGAACTTTAATACCGTGGCGCTTCAAAAGTTCATTGGAAACTTGGTTGCGGTTATATGTAACAACTTCCCCCGGTTTTATTGCAAGCGTGTTGGCCCCGTCGTTCCACTGCTCGCGGTCAGAGTTGATGGGATCACTTCCGCCGCAAGGAATCAAGTCAATTTCAGGTTCGTTTAATGCTTCGCTCAAAACGGCTTTTATATTGCTAGATGTTGTAATTTTAATGTCTGCTAGGCGTTTGTCCCATTCCATGATGAACAACTTGAGTTCACTTGAAATGACGCTTGGATGGACGATGAATTGGTTTTTCGCGACCATTGTAAATACGGTGTCTAGATGCATGAAGGCGCGCTCTTTGGGGAGTTCAAACGCGATGACTTGCCGGATGCCTTGATGTTTCTGAAATAAATTTGTCGCGAGCATTTGAATAGCTCGCGGATCTGTTCGCTCGGAAATTCCCACCGCAAGCGCTTTTTCAGACAGCACAATTTCATCGCCGCCCTCAAGTGCATAGCGGTTATCACGGTCAAACCAAATAGGGGCGTTTTTTTTTAAAAAAGCGGGGTGATGTGTGGCGATGAACTTCATAAAATAGGATTCCCGCTTTCTTGCGGGCTGACTCATTTGGTTTATGGAAAGACCATTGCCAATTACAGCTGCCGGATCGCGCGTAAAATAAAGGTTCGGCAGCGGTGCCAAATAAAAAGGATCCCGATGTTCAAGCATTTCGTCAAGCCGCGCTAGGCGCCGTTTTGGAACCTCCGTTTTCCTAAGCCCCGTCATCACTTTTTGAATAAGTTCTGCAGTCTCAAAATCATTCAAAAAGGATTCAAGATGTTGGGCATTTTCGCCAAACTGTCCGGCTTCTTTAACAGTGTCGCGAATAAAAATTGCGCGCGTATCGCTCGCCAAAATCGCTTCCTCTAGCAAATTTTCTAAGTAAAAAACTTCCGCGCCATTTTCCCGCAACACGTTGACAAAAAAGTCATGTTCTTTTTGTATCGCAGGCAAAAAAGGAATATCATCAAACAATAATTCATGTAAAAATTGCGGCGTTAAATTTTCCAGTTCCCGCCCAGGCCGTTTGACCACCACTTGTTTAAGAGTCCCAATTTCCGAATTGATTCCTAGTTTCATCTTTATCACATCCTCCTTCTATTCATACCCTCTTCCCTAAAATGTGAACACTTTATGTCGATTTTATGCATAAAATTTAACTTTTTTATAAGAAAAATGCATGAAATATCAATTTAACAACTGGTACAAAGCGTTTTTCGATATACATTACTTTATTTAATTTTTTAAAAAGAAAGCGTCGTCTTTGTTATTTTATGATAAAATTTAACATAGACCTTTTTAGGAGGCCATATGTTGAAAAATAAGTACTTAATTACTCTTTTATTATGCATCTATGTTTTATGCGCTGTTGTTATTTTAATTCCATCTTCTACGACTAAAAAACAAACCTATTCCATCGAGAAAATCGCACAATTGCTTTCAAAAGATCATATTGATATTCATTCGGCTCAAGCGGAATTCAAACAGTCCGAGTTGAAAATTTGTTTACCGATGTCACTCAGCCCGATTTTAAACAAACAGCTTAAAAATGTTGAGAATTTTAGTTTATCGGTTGCTTTTGAGGACCAATTTCGCGATGTGATGAGCCTGCCGACAAATGTTATTCCGATTGCAAACAATCAAGTGGCTTACACGGATCTGTACTCATTCGAAATTTCATTTACGGTTCCGACGAATGCGCGTACTACTGATATTTCTCGTTTTTTGGAAAATACGCACCCTTCTTTGGAACTCCATTTTAAAAATAAAAATAATGAAACAGTCGCTTCACTTACTGATATTCCACTAACGATCCACTTAAATACTTAAACAAAAAAGCGAAAACAAGAAAAGCCTCTAGACTAAAGGACTTCAATTGTTTTCGCTTTTTTTAATTACTCTTTTTCTTGCCAAATTTCGCTTGAAAAAATGATACGAACATTGGAATGACCGATACGAAAATGATACCTAAAACAACGATAGAGAAATTCTCTTTGACGATTGGGATGTTCCCAAAGAAATAACCGGCAAGTGTACACAGAAGTACCCAAACGGTTGCGCCTAGTAGGTTATAATTTAAGAAATAACGGTAATTCATTCGGCTGGCACCTGCTACAAATGGTGCGAACGTGCGGATAAATGGCATAAAACGAGCAATGAAAATTGTTTTTCCGCCGTGTTTATTAAAAAATGCTTCGGCTTTTTCCATTTTCTCCCGATTAATGATTTTTCCAAACCAACTATCTTCTGGTATACTCGTTCCAATTTTTCTACCAATATGGTAATTGACGGTATCCCCAAGTACTGCTGCGACCCATAAAACTATAATAAGCGGAACAATCTTTAAAATTGATCCGTCTAAAACCGCTAGCGCGCCGCCAGCAAATAAGAGAGAATCTCCCGGTAAGAACGGAAAAATAACCAGTCCAGTTTCAATAAATACGATGAGGAATAAGATTACGTACGTCCAAATTCCAAACGTATTAATAATTTCAACTAAATGTTCATCAATATGTAGAATAAAATCAAATAACCACGAGATAAAATCCACCAAGCATTCACTTCCTTTATAAAAATATCTTATTCATTGTATCACAGATTTAACACTCATTTATCCAACTTACGATTGATTTAACAAAACTTTAACAAAAAAATTCCCACAAAAATGTCATTAAATTCGTCAAATTGTCAAAAAATGGCTACATCTTTCATAAAAGAACTATGTTATGTTATACATGTACCAGCGGAAACTGGTCACTGTAAAAATTTCTCATAATTTAAAATAACGTCTTCAGGCACAAGACGTTATTTTTTCGCATAAAAATAGACTGATGGCAGATGGTGTGATTCTTTACCATTTGCCATCAGTCTATTTCATGCTTCCGCTGAAGCTTCTTCATAATTAATAAGTGCGATTAAACCGCCCAGCGCTAAAAGCATGATAGGCACTAGGAACATCATCGAAACGGACATGGTGCCACCAATTGCTGCTGCAATCATCATAACGCCGCCCATGCGCGGTTTATGCGCCACAACGAATGAACCAACTAAACCGATAGCAGACAATACTAATGCCCCGCTAGTCAGTATATAAAAAGCCACAGATTCTTCTTCAAGCGCTTGTGAAATCCCTGGAATGGTCAAAACCATTAAACTAAAAGCGATACCAAGTGCTGCCCCCAAAAAGCCAAGCAATCCTTCTACTTTCATTATGTCACTCTCCTTTTTATGCTTTTTCTTAATGTTACCACCTTCCTAGGCGGTTCGCAATAAAACGCCTTCATTTTCCAATAAAAATTTCGGCGCCTATCGGAATTGGGACGGCATCACTCGAATGACCAATTTGATTTGTTTTGAAAACGGGGATGCCATATTTTTCGCCCACTTCAATGAATAGGCGGTCAATTTGCGGACGGAAGCCTTGTTCTTCAGCTTCTGTGAACTGCCCTAGCAAAAGACCTTTACACTGAGAAAAAGCGCCCAGTTGCTCGTACTGGGCAATATACGTGGCCATTTTCGCCTCATTGCCGCTAAGTGCTTCAAACAAAATGATTTTTTGCTTAAAATCGGGCATAAATTTGGTGCCAGCAAGCTTCAAAAAACAGCGGATATTGCCGCCAATCAAAGTCCCCGCAAGGTTCGGCGCCCCCGCAATGAAATCCCCAACCAAACCAGACGGCTCACCCTCCATAAAACAACGCTCAAACTGGCTTAAATCATGGTTCAGATGGAATAGCACTCCCGGTTGCCCCGCCACTGCATAAATACCATTTAAAATGGTCGTTAAATCGCTGTAGCCAACAAATGGCTTTGGATTTTCAGACAGCAATTTAAAATCTAAAAAAGGCAGTATTTGATTCGCAACGTCACCGCCTGAAATATCAAAAATCATTTCAATTTCTTTGTTCAAATAAAGTTTATGAAGTTCATTTGCGCGTTCCTCTGCACTTCCACTGTAAATCGAATTCGCGTGAGCGTAAATTGTATCTGCTTGCACCACTTCCAAACCATATTTTCCTGCTAATTTTTTGTACAACTCTTCCCATTCCAGTCGGCTACTAGACAACCGTCCGTTCGAACAGGCAATCACGCCAATTTTACTTCCGCGTTTTAAAATCATCGAAACGCCCCCTATACGAGCTATTTTATCCAAAAAAAAGCAGAAACGCACGTTTTATTTGCACGTTTCCACTTTTAAATTTTAGCTATTTTTTCTTACCGGCCTCAACGTAACTCATATCGCCTATGGAATCGACTGTAAATTTACCTTTATCATACGTGATTTTTGTGACGCTGGCGTTTTCAAGTTCTTTCTCTTTGTAGTTTTCAGTCATATCCGAAATCATCGCACCGATAGCCATTCCGTGGCTTACAACTAGCACGTTTCCACCACCATTTTTTGCATTTTCTTCCGCGATAGTTTTAAGTTCTTGTTGCATGCGCTTTTTCACAACATCATAGCTTTCTGCGCTACCAGTTTTATCTAATTTAACGACTTCTGCTAAACTTTGATCTAAATTTACTTTGCCAGCTGCAAAATCTTGCATCATCGTTTCCTGTGAGGGATAACCTAAATTTTTAGCAATATCTGTCCACATATTTTCATTTAAATCGCCCTCATAGCTACCATAACAAACTTCTCGTAATTTAGGACTTTCCTGCACATTTAGCTTTTTCTGTCCTTTTGTATCAAGAACTATTCTTGCAGTTTCTCTAGCTCTTCCAGAATCACTTGAATAGGCTGCTTTAAAATCAATATCTGATACGCCCGAACCGAGTTGTTCGGCAACTTCAACGCCGGGTTCTGTGAGGGGAGTATCCGACCAACCTTGAACGCGGTGAGCTGTATTAAACATTGTTTTTCCGTGACGGGTTACATAAAGTGTAACTGGGCCATCTGCTTTTTCAGCACTTTCTTTTTTCGAAGTTTCATCTTTTGTGCCACAACCTGCGAGCA
The DNA here is from genome assembly GCF_900186185.1 of Listeria sp. ILCC797. Taxonomy (NCBI): domain Bacteria; kingdom Bacillati; phylum Bacillota; class Bacilli; order Caryophanales; family Listeriaceae; genus Listeria; species Listeria sp. ILCC797. The sequence continues at coordinate 99,914 of NZ_FYBS01000007.1, read as the reverse complement.
ACAGTATGCTTAAGCTAACAAACAACAGTTTCCAAATGTGCTTTTTCATTCCACATTACTCCTTTTTGTTTTTGATTAAGTAGCAAGTTCTAGATGACTAATGTGATTAAACGATCGCCAACTTTGACTGTTTTATCATCAACGACAAGGATATCTAAATATTTTTCTGAGTTTGTCACAATGATTGGTGTTGTAATATCATAGCCTGCCGCTACAATTTTAGCAATATCAAATTCTGTTAGAAGTTGTCCTTTTTCAACACGATCGCCTTGTTTCACGTGTGTTGTAAAATGCTCACCATTTAATTGTACGGTGTCCATACCAACATGCATTAATACTTCGCCACCATCATCTGTTGTAATTCCAACTGCATGTCCTGTAGGGAAAATCGTTGTTATAGTTCCACTTGCTGGTGCGTATAATTTACCTTCTGTAGGAACAACTGCTGCACCTTTTCCAAGTGCACCAGATGAAAATGCTTCATCTTTTACTTCTGCAAGAGTGATAACATCGCCTTCAATTGGGCTAACTAGAACTTCACGTTCAATCAATGTTTCTGTTTCACGTGGAACATTTTCAGTTGTTGCTTCTGCATTTGCAGGATCTTTAAAACCAAATACATACGTTAAGATAAAGCCTAAGATGAATGCTACAACGACTGCGATAATTGCCGCAAGCATTGTACTATCAACAGGAGATCCTGGTTTAATAAAGTTCGGGAATCCGAAAATTCCAAGTCCACCCATAATGTATGATTTAACTTCTGAGAAGCCAATGATTGCACCACCGACTGCACCACCGATACAGCTCATGATGAAAGGTTTTTTAAGTGGTAACGTAACCCCATAAATCGCTGGCTCTGTTACACCAAAAATTCCTGAAATAAATGCTGGAACACTTAGTGATTTAAGTTTTTGATTTTTAGTTTTAATCATAACTGCAAGTACGGCACCAATTTGTGCGAAAGATGCACCAAATGACATTGCTAACACTGGGTCATAGTGTAATTGTGTTAAGTTGTTGATTGCGATTGGAATAAGTCCCCAGTGAAGTCCGAAGATAACAAAAACTTGCCAGAATCCACCTAGGATAAGTCCTGCAATTACTGGACTTAAATCGTAAATCCAAATGGTACCTGCACCTAGCAATTTACCTGCCCATGTTGCAATTGGTCCAATGACCATGAATGTAAGTGGGACAACAATTAGTAGTGTGACAAATGGTACGATGAATGTTTTAATAACATCTGGAATAATTTTCTTCGCCACTTTTTCAACTTTAGAAGCGAACCATGTTGCAATAATAATTGGAATAACAGACGAAGCATAGCTCATCAAGATAACTGGGATACCTAAGAATGTTACATGAATTGGGGATTCAAAAATTGTTCCCGCAAATAACACATATTCTGGTTTTCCAGTTAAGATACCTGCTAATGTTGGATAAACAAGGGCAGCCCCGACGGCCATACCGATGAATATATTTCCACCAAATTTCTTACTCGCTGTGTAACCTAGGAAGATTGGGAAGAAGTAGAATAGACAATCTCCAATAGCATATAAAATCTGGTATGTTCCAGAATCTGCTGTCAACCAACCGAAGGCTAAGAATGCAGCGGCGAAACCTTTAATCATACCTGTTGCAGCTAATACGCCTAGTACTGGTGTAAATACACCCGAAATCATATCGATAAAGCGGTTAAAAATGTTACCTCCGCCACCAGAATCTGCTTCACTAGAACCTTCTGGGTTAATACCGCCTACTTCAAGTACTGCTTTATAAACGTCTGGCACATGGTTTCCGATAACCACTTGATATTGTCCGCCACTTTGAATAACGGAAACAACGCCATCTAACGATTTAATTTTTTCAGTATTGGCAATTTTCTCATCTTTCAATTTAAATCTTAGACGTGTAATACAATGAAACACGCTATTAATGTTTTCTGTACCCCCGACATTTTCGAGAATATCTTTGGCTAACTGTTCATATTTCATAGCCGACCCCTTCTTTCTTCAAATAGTTTTGGGCAAAAAGAAAAACCTAAACTCATTTGAGGATTTTGCGCACAAATTGTACGTATCCTTCAAATCAGCTTAGGTTTTGCCCAACGAATTGGTAACAATCCTTTGTGATGAGTTAAATATATCATACATAGAAAGCGTTTGCAATACCTTTTTTAAAATTTTTTGACAGGCCTAAACAAAGCGTGTTTAGACCCGTCAAAACAACGTTAAGCTAAATCAGTTCCGTTCGTTTCAATCACTTTTTTATACCAGTCAAAAGACTTTTTCTTCGAGCGGTTTAAAGTGCCTTTTCCTTCATTGTCGCGATCAACGTAGATGAAGCCGTAGCGTTTTTTCATTTCCCCGGAACCTGCACTGACTAAGTCGATACAGCCCCAAGGTGTGTAGCCTAGAAGTTCTACGCCGTCTTCCATCGCTTCGCCCATTTCGCGAACGTGTTCACGTAAGTAATCGATACGATAATCGTCGTTAATTGAACCGTCTGCTTCCACTTTATCGACAGCACCAAGACCATTTTCTACGATAAATAATGGTTTTTGGTAGCGGTCATAGATGGCATTCATCGTAATGCGTAGACCAAGCGGATCAATTTGCCAGCCCCATTCGCTTGCTTTCAAGTATGGGTTTTTAAGTGTCGCAAACACGTTACCTTCAGTTTCTTTATTCACTTCCGGGTCAGCGCTTGTTAGGCGGGAAGAATAATAGCTAAACGCTACGTAGTCAACTGTATGGTCGCGCATTACTTCCAAATCGCCATCTTCCATTTTCAACTGAATATTCTTTTGTTTAAATAATCGCTTGCTGTAGCTCGGATAATAGCCACGTGCCTGCACGTCAACAAAGAAGTAGCCTTCACGGTCAGCTTCCATCGCTTTCCAAATATCGTTTGGATTTGGCGTGTTCGGGTAAGTTGTACCTGCCGCAAGCATACAGCCTATCATGTTTTCTGGATTGATTTCGTGACCTAATTTTGTCGCCATAGCAGAAGCAACAAGTTGGTGATGAATCGCTTGATATTTCATTTCTTCAGGATTTTCAGCGTTTGTAATGTCCATGCCGCCGCCAAACATTGGAATGTGTAGAATCATATTGATTTCGTTAAATGTCATCCAATATTTCACTTGGTCTTTATAGCGTTTGAAAATCGTTTCACAGAAATTTAAATAGAAATCAATCGTTTTGCGGTTTGCCCAGCCATTATAGTCTTTCATTAGGCCTACTGGCGTATCGAAATGATTAATTGTGACAACTGGTTCAATTCCGTATTTATGACACTCGGCAAAAACTTTATCATAAAATTCGAGTCCTTTTTCATTTGGCGCCGTTTCGTCCCCATTCGGGAAAATTCGCGGCCAGCTAATGGACAGCCGGAAACATTTAAAGCCCATTTCGGCGAATAATTTAATATCTTCTTTGTAGCGGTGATAAAAATCAATTGATTCATGGCTCGGATAATAATTGTACTTTGTAGCGAGTGTTTTTTGCGGGTCAACAAGTGCGTCCCAACGACCTTCTTCAACAGAAGGAAGTAAATCCACAAGCGATAAGCCTTTACCATCTTCTAAGTAAGCGCCTTCACATTGGTTCGCAGCAACTGCCCCGCCCCATAAAAAGTTATCTGGAAATTTAAAATTTGTCATGTTGAAGCTCCTCTCAAAATTCATTTGCATCTTCACTATAAAATATGTAATGCATTACAGAGCAAGCTTTTTTTATAAAAAATTTTTCAAATAAATAAAAAACTACCACGTAATGCTGTGGTAGCCTACATTTTATTATTCCTCGGATTGTATAGATAATCCATTTCCTAGATATTCTGGTAATATTTTTACTAAAGCAAAATGTTCTTTGGCAACAAGCTTATTGTTAACAATTAGTATGGGTAAGCTTTTAATACCATGCAATTTCAATTCTGTATACACTTTCTTATTTTCCACAAAAGGCTCTATAGAGTCTTCCATAGCAAATAGTTTCATATCTACTTTCTTTCCATAAAATTTCAAATACTCTTCTTGAAAATCTGTATTCATGAAACTCTTCATTACTTCAACATTTTCATTTTGTTCATTCATAAGACAAAAATATGTTATTTCAATCATCTACCTAATGTCACGCCTCCTGCACTAATTGAATCATTTTTACCATATATAACTAAATTTGTAAATCATTATTATACTAATTAAGATACATACTTTTCAATTTTGTGATGTCTTCTTTAGTTAGCCCGAGACCATCTTTTAAAAACGCGTCCATTGAGCCGTATGTTTTGTCGATTTCATCAAACGCAGCGTTTAAGTAGCTTTCGCGCACATCCATGACGGCTTTCATTCCGTCTGCGGCTTGCTGGTTTTTTGTTTCTGCAAGGACAGCTTGAACGGCTTTTTCATTTTCGTCCGCGCGATATTTGTTGGATAATAAATAGTCCTCCATCACCGTATCTTTTGGCACACCTAGGGCGGATAAAACGAGGGCGGTTCCAAATCCTGCTCTGTCTTTTCCAGCGGTACAGTGCCATAAAACGGCGCCTTTTTCATTTTCGAGCAAAATATCAAAGAACTCTTTGTACGCTTTTCGTGAATTTTCGTCCGTCACGAAGCTTTTATTTGCCTCGATTAAAAAGCTTTCTGGATTGTCCATTGTGCTTAGGCTCTTAATTAAATCTTCCGTGCTTGTGGATGCACCGTTATCCTTCATGACAGAATCGTGTGTATTTTTCACGTTTTGAATGGGTGGATCTGGCTTTTTCTCCACTTCACTATTTGTTCTAAAATCAACAATTTGTTTTAAGTCGTACGTTTTTTTCAGCTTATCAATATCATTTCCGGTCACGGTATAGAGTTCTGCCGAGCGAATTAAACGGTGTGGTTTTATGGTTTTTCCGTCCTCCGTCTTGTATCCCCCGAGGTCTCGCACATTAATAGCGCCTTCGAGTGCAATTTGCTTGCCGGGTACTATTTTTTTCTCCGAAATAGCGTTTTTACTGTCTGCCTTTGCATTTTCATTCGCCTGACACCCTGCGAGTATCAAACTTGCTGAAACAACTGAAATCCCAGTAACTTTCATCCATTTTTTCATATGTAAAATCCCCTCCTAATGCCTATTATAAAGTGCTTTTTTTAGGCTTCGATAAAGGAGAGGTAAATTTCGTGTGAATAATTATGAATTTTATGTGTTTTCTCAAAAAAAACGTACTTTCCTGAAATAGGAAAGCACGTTTTTACTTTACATTAAATGATTCATGTGCCCAATTTCCATGACCCAATATGAGCCGAGCACAACTACGATTGCGATGAAAGCTGCAAAGAGAATGTTGCCGACTTGAATTTTGCCGTCGCGACCTTCTGTCATGTGCATGAACATGAGCAGTTGCAGTGCCGCTTGGATAAAGGCAAAGATGAAGATGATGACGACTTTTACACTGTAGTCGAGCGTGGAGTAAAGTGCTACCCAAACCGCTACAAGTGTAAGGACGATGGATAAAATAAAGCCAATGATATGCTTCCACGGAACTCCCGTTTCCACATGTGCGCTATTTGTATTTTTATTTTCTGCCATTTTAGTTCACCATCCCTAACAGGTAGACACCCGTGAAGATGAAAATCCAGACAACATCAAGGAAATGCCAATATAGGCTCGAAATGAATACTTTTGATGCTGCACGTGGCGTCAAACCGCGCATTTTTATTTGAATCAAAATAAATGAAATCCAAAACAGACCAATTGTTACGTGAAGTCCGTGAGTCCCAAGTAGAACGAAGAATGCCGACCAGTAAGAACCGACTTTCATCGTCACACCTTCCATCACGTAATGCGCAAACTCATAAATTTCAAAGCCGACAAAACCTGCGCCAAGCAGAAGTGTAATAATCGAATAGACCATTAACATCTTCGTATTGCCTTTACGCATCTCGCCGATTGCAAGACCACACGTGAAACTACTCGTAAGAAGCAAGAACGTCATGATTAAAACGAGGTGTAGCTCAAACATTTCGGACGGTGGATGCCCGGCATTAGAACCAGCTTTAAACATAACGAAATAGGTTGCGAATAGCGTTGCAAACAGTGCTATTTCGGCGCCAAGGAAAATCCAAAAACCTAAAATGTTTAGTCTGCCTTGCTCCGATTGATATTCTAATGGAAGCGAAGAATTCGTTTTTACAGATTCCATGGGTTACCCTCCTTTATGCCCGTTTCACGTTCGCGTGCATTATGTTCTTCCGTTGCAATAATTTCATCTACTTCAACGTGATAGCCATCGTCTTTTTGGAACGAACGATAAACCATACAGCCAAGAACACCTAATCCGCCGAGAATTCCTAGCCAGTACCAGTAAAACACGAGACCAAACGCTGCGATAAAGAAGAACACAGACATGATAAAGCCTAGCATTGTATTACTTGGCATATGAATCGGCTTATAATTTTTATTATCTAAGTAAGATTTTCCTTTTTGTTTCATGTTGTAGAAATCGTCTAAATCATTCCACTCTGGTAGAATCGCGAAATTGTATTTTGGTGGAACTGAAGAGCTTGTCGCCCATTCGAGCGTGCGAGCGTCCCACGGATCACCAGTAACTTCCCGCTTAGAGTGTTTGTAACTGTAAACGATATTCCAGCAAAGAATAAGAAACGCAGCCCCCATCAGGAATGCCCCGATTGTGGAAATAAAGTTTAACGTCGTCCAACCATCACCTTGCACGTATGTGTAAAGGCGGCGCGGCATACCGTCAAGACCTAAGAAATATTGTGGGAAGAAACATACGTTAAATCCTACTACGAAAACCCAGAAGAACCATTTTCCGATTTTCTCGTTTAGTCTGTACCCGACCATTTTTGGATACCAGTAAATCAAACCTGCAAAACAGGAGAATACCGTACCCGCAATTAATACGTAGTGGAAGTGAGAAACTAGGAAATACGTATTGTGATACTGATAATCGGCCGCTGCCATCGCAAGCATAACCCCAGTTACCCCGCCGACAACGAAGTTTGGAATGAACGCAAGCGACCAAAGCATTGGCGTGTCAAAACGTATTTGACCTTTATACATCGTAAAGAGCCAGTTAAATATCTTAATACCCGTTGGAATGGCAATCATCATCGTTGTAATCGAGAAGAACGAGTTAACGAGTGCGCCTGAACCCATTGTAAAGAAGTGATGGACCCAAACGAGGAAACTCAAGACGGATATAACGACAACCGCCGCAACCATCGCTGGATAGCCGAATAGTTTTTTGCGCGAGAATGTCGAAATAACTTCTGAAAATATCCCGAATGCCGGCAAAATTACGATGTAAACTTCCGGATGCCCCCAAACCCAGAACAGGTTCGCCCACATCATTGGAAGTCCGCCGTTTGCCAGCGTGAAAAAGGCTGTGCCGAATAGGCGGTCAAAGGACATTAGTGCTAATGCCACCGTTAAAACTGGGAAAGCAAAGATAATAATCAAACTCGTGATTAAAATTGTCCAAGTGAACATTGGCATTTTCATTAGCGTCATGCCTTTTGTTCGCATTCGCATAATCGTGACGAAGAAGTTAATCCCCGTCATTAGCGTACCGATACCCGCGATTTGTACCCCGAGTAAATAAAAATTAATCCCGTAACCGGCACTAAATTCTTCAGCAAGCGGCGCATAGTTTGTCCAACCGGCGTCTGGTGAGCCACCAATAACGAAAGACAAATTGAACAGCATTGCGCCCATAAAGAACGTCCAAAAACTCAAATTGTTTAGGAACGGGAAGGCCACATCACGCGCCCCGATTTGAAGCGGCACAGCAATGTTCATAAGCCCGATAACGAACGGCATTGCCATGAATAAAATCATAATTGTTCCGTGCGTTGTGAAAACTTCATTGTAGTGCTGTGCATCTAAAAATTCCATACCTGGTAAGGCGAGTTGTGTACGCATCATAAGCGCATCTACGCCGCCCCGGAAAAACATTAATACAGCTGCCAGTAGATACATAATTCCGATTCGTTTATGGTCTACTGATGAAATCCACTCTTTAAAGAGCCATTTCCATTTTTTTGTATACGTAAGTAACACGACAATCCCGATGCTGACGAGTGCAATTGAAACTTGTGCACCTAAAATCAGAGGGTCGCCAGTGATGATAAACTCATTCCATTTCATGTTCAAAAGCCCCCTTTTTTATTCGCCCGCGTCATCCGATTCTTTTTTATTAAATTCATTCGTTTGAATATCGTCTTCCATTTTCTTCATTTCGTCATCATAATGCTTATCTTTATGATAACCTGAACCGTTTTTAATAATCATCGGTTCCATATTGTGCCGTTCAAATTGTGGGTTCGTCACCGTCACCGGACGCGCCGGTAATAATGGTGTATCTGAAACAGTCACTTTTACATTTGGATTATGTGGATTTGTTAGCTCAAAGCCAAAACGTTTATACGCGTAGAAAACGTATTCTGGATCGGCCGCTGGATCAACAAAATCATAATGTGTTCCAGAGAATGTTTTTTCTTTTGAACCGCCTGGAATTAAAAGCTTATCGTAAACATCTTGCGTCAGCTTCGGTGACTGCTGCGCTTTTTTAGTCCAAGCCGCAAAATCCTCATCCGATTGTGCAATCACATTAAAGCGTTGCTCGTGGAAACCTTCACCGTTAAAGTTTGAATTTCTCCCTTTAAACGTTCCTTCTTCATCTGCTTGCAGATAAAGATTCATCGTCATACCTGTCATCGCGTATTTCTGACCACCAAGTTGCGGCACCCAGAAACTCGTCATTGTATCAACAGACGTTAGTTTAAATAAAACGGGACGATCAGTTGGAATATGTACGTAGTTTACCGTTTCGATACTTTCCTCTGGATAACTAAAGAGCCATTTCCAGTCAACGCTTGTCGCATAAATAACAACAGGATCTTTATGAGAAGTAACTTTTGGTGCTTCCTCACCCGCATAAATTGTTTTTACAGTCGGAATAGCTAGCGCAATAACAATGACAACTGGAATTAACGTCCATAAAATCTCCAATTTTCTGCTACCGTGCATATCCGGCTCATAATTTTTTGGGTTTTTACGTTCACGATATTTAAAAAGAATAATCGTAAACAATACAAAAATTGTCAAAACGATAATAAGCATAAAAATAATGGAATACAAAATCAAATCGCTTTGACCTTTTGCTACAGGCCCTTTTGGATCTAGTACTGTTAAATCACCACAACCGCCAAGTACGCCAACAGCAGCAACTAGCGTGGTTAGTAGGAATGATTTTAGTAACTTCGACACCCGAATCCCCTCTTTTCCATTTGATGTGTGTTTTTTGTGTGTATTTTTGCGCAAAAATACAACTTCTAAAAAATTGTTTTCAAATCCCTTTTTAAGTTTCACATTCTAAATATATCACAAACTTTTAAAGTAATTAAAAAACTTTAAATCCATACTCGCTTTACATTATAGCTGATTTTTCTTGTTTGTTCAAAAACTTGGCATATGATTTTTTTCACAAACTACAAAAAAAGAGACTTGCTACTAGGATATTCCCTAAAACAAGTCTACTTATTCCACACTTTTAATCTGAACTTCGCCAACTTGAAATGGCAGAGGCTTTATACCTACTTCCACCCAATTTGCAGTCACTTCTGCTGCTAAATCTTGATTTGGAATGAGCGCAATCCCGCAATCGCCGCCACCTGAACCAGAAGATTTTCCTACACCCGAAAAACTTTCCGCCACATTAGCAAGCTCCGAAAGCAAGCTCGTTTCAATGCTAACACCTGCGCTATTACCAAGTTTCTGCAAAATCTCGCGGTTTTTTCGAAGCGCCGCAAACATTATTTTCACGTCTTGCTCTTTAATACCCAATAAAAACTTTTGAACAGCTTCTTCGGATTGAAATAGGAAATCAGCATATTTTTCGGGTTGCTCTTCTTTGAAAAGTTGGATTTCCGCAACTAAACGGCCGGTGCTGACTGGATTTCCCGTCCAACCTACTAAAAATGGCATTTCAAAATTAGGTAGTCTTTCAATTTTTAATTTCGGCCATGGATTTGCCAAAAACCAAGCGAGTGATTTGTACGGCAAATGCATTTTGACCCACTCCTGATCAAATGTCGTGTACGCAATTAATCCACCGTATAAACACGATGCAATGTCACCACAAGAACCATTTCCTTGAACAACAAGGTGCGACAAGGCAGCCATTTTAAACTTGGTCAACATTTCCGTATCAGGCGCAAATTTTTCCATTAAAGCGGTTATTATCGCCGTTGTAACAGCGGCACTAGAACCTAAGCCAAATTTAACACCATCATCATTCACAAGTTCCGTTTCAATTGTAATTTTAATCGGTGAAAGAGCGATTTTACGGATTTTCAAATAAGCCGTCGCCGTATTAATTGCCAGTGCTGTAAAAGCAAAATGATCACCCTCCGCTTTGAGTTCCCCGCCTAGAGGCCACGAAACCGCATCATTGTAATGTGGAATAATCAGCTGGTTTTTTGCAGCATCTTCAATCGTCAGCGTAATATATTTATCAACAGCCGTTAAAACCGCCGTGTGACCTGATTCCACAACCGCATATTCACCCGCAATATAAAGTTTTCCTGGAACTTTCACTTGAATTTTAGTCAACTCGAATCACCTTTGCTCCCTCTCCAGCGTGACAAATATGAGCGTCTTTAACAAATTTTCGCATACGCTCTGCTACTAAATTTTCATTTTCTCGCAAACAAATTACCTTTACATTGGGCCCAGCATCCATCGTAAAATAAGCGGGTATGCCTTCTGCACGAAGTTTTCGAACTTCCTCCATGACAGAAATTGAAACAGAGCTGAAATATGTGAAAGGTGGCTTTGCGCCTAAAGTTGTCGCATGCATCTTCATTGCATTATGTTCGAGAATTTCGCCAACTTCTACAAAATTTTCGGATAAAAACGCGTTTTTAATGTTGCGTAAATCTTCTTCCGCCGTCTGAATCCATTCACCAAAAAATGGCGAGGTCAAAACGGTGGACTTCATTCCATCGCGGCTTGAAATAGCTTTCTCTTCGTCAGATACAACCGCCACCACAACGGCAATTTTTTCCGTTAAATTGCTATGAAATGGGACTGCGAACGAGTCGCGGCCGTCTGAACGTGTGCCTTTTTGCCAAATCGCAAGGCCGCCAAATAATGAGCGGGTCGCTGAACCCGAACCGCGCCTAGCGAGCCGAGATAAATTTGCCATGTCATCTTTTCGACCAAGCGCTGCTGAACTCGCTACTGCGAGAGCGGCAAATGCAGATGCGGATGAGGCGAGTCCGGCGGCGGTTGGAACGTGATTAACCGAATCAATTTTTGCAAAGTAAGGCACATCAAATTCAGCACGGAGCACATTTAAAAATTGCGCCACTTTCGCGTCTTGTTTCACTTGGCCGTTTAAGCTAAACGAATCGTTTTTTGCGTCCTCTAGCCATTCCACAGTCGTCTCGGTATAAAATTTATCCAAAGTAATCGATAAGCTACTATTCGCGGGTAAAATCAGTTTTTCATCGCGTTTGCCCCAATATTTAATGAGCGCTATATTCGTGTGAGCTATCGCTGTTGCTTTCATGATTACCTTCTCCAATCGTAAAAATCCATTCTTGTGCTGCGCCTGCATTTTTCAGAGCTTGCGCGACTTTTTCCGCCTGTTTTGCGCCCGCAACTAAAGAAATCATGCAACCGCCTCGGCCTCCGCCAGTTAACTTCGCACCTAAAGCTCCGTTTTGTAAAGCGACACGGATTAATTTTTCCAGACTCGAATCACTCACTGTCAGCTGTTCTAGAAGGTTTTGCGCCTTGTTCATCTCCGCCCCAATGATTTTCAAATCAGGATTATTTTCAAGTTGTCCTCTTATTTCCCGGGAAATATTTCCAAGTTCGGCAATAAATGGCCGATATTTTTTTGGATTTTCTTGCAATAAGCGTCCGACATCACTTACGGCAGAGCGCGTTTCACTAGGAATACCAGTATCTGCCACCACTAAATAGATTTTCTTTTCAAAATGAAGTGGCTCGAGCGTCTTGTTTTTTTCAAACCAAATTGGTTTTCCCGTTACAACTGTGACCGCGTCCACGCCACTTGGATTCCCGTGGGCGATTTTTTCTGATTGATTGACCAGTTCGAGCAATTCGCTGTCGGAAATTGTTTGCTCAAAGTAGGCGTACAGTGCGCGAGCGATGCTAGTCGATACGGCCGCGCTTGAGCCGAGTCCTCGGCCGATTGGTACTTCACTTAAAACGCGAATTAAAACAGGGGCCTTGCCTAGTTTGTCCAAAATCGCGACAACCATTTGTTTAATTCCCTCAAGAAAATCGGGCATATTTTTTAAATCACCTGTGTAAAAAGCAGATGAAAATTTCGTTTCTTTTTCAGTTTTTATTACTTCGGTTTGAATGACAGCTTGCGCGAAGGGGATTGAAATTGCTGGTTCCCCGTAAACGACAGCATGTTCACCACATAAAATTAATTTTGCTGTAGCACTTCCAGTCGCCAATCGGCTCCATTCCTTCCTACATTAAAATAACGTTGTAACAATCCACGGCGCTGCGTAAAGCGTCATAAAGAGCACACCAAAATTAATACCAAGTCGGCTTAAAGCTCCTGATACAATTGCTACAAGTAAAACTCCCGCCATATTAATAAAACCGCCGTCCATGTAACTTAACATCATCACGAGTGCAATGAAAAGTCCCAAAATGGCTTCATGAGGAATGTATTTAAATACAAAACGGCAAATTTGTTGGGAATACTTCATGATAACATAATATGTTAGTCCAAGTCCTACTACAGAACCGATAATCGTTGCAACCGTAAATTCCGACATCGATAAAATGTGATACATGTTATGATCGAGCGTAAAGACGGGCGGCGCATTAAACAACGGATTGGCCGGCCCAATTGCAACGGGTGAAAGCGGCACACCGAGCGCAATTAATGGAATTAAAAGACCTGCTAAATAAGTGGAATGCGCCAAACCTTCCATGCTTGCTAACGCAATTTTAGCTTTTTTAATCGGGTCTTTTACACGGCTTACAACACCTTCTCCGAATAAAACGGTCATCCCGACAGGACTCATGAAAAACGTAAAGCACCCAGCGAGCGAAGTCCCAATTGTTGCCCATGATTCTTGCTTTGTTAGAACTTTAAATGGGTTAGGAAAACCTTTTTGCCTCCCGACATTTGCAATCGTAATTTCCCGTTTTGCGTGCTTTGGAAGGGCATCGCGATATTCTTTATTGAGCAGTGAAATGATACTGAAAATCATTGGGCCAATGGTAATTCCAAGGAAAAAGGAAATGGTAACGGTTTTTCCTTCTGGAATGGCGCCAATTCCCCAGTACAAATAACGTAGGCCTTCAATTAGCAAACCGAAGGGTAAGATAGCCAAAATCGAGAGTATTTTATTTTTACTCATAAGCGCTAAGAAAATTGCCCCGACAAAAAAGACGGGCGCGGCATATTTGGTAATAACTTCGGACAGTGGGGCGAGTAGTGTGGCTAGCCCTAAACTAACAGGAACAGCGATAATCGTCCCGATGGCCGCGCCTGAAGCCATTTTTCGAATCCCCACAACCGATTGTCCTGCTTTTTTAAGTGTCAGTCCATATGGAACCATCGGCGAAGCCATGACCCCGCCTGGTGTCCCTGCAACGGCGACAGGAACCGCATCAGTCAAATTGAGTGTTACGACTGCCGAAACAAAAAAAGCGAGCACAACCATCGGCGAAACGCCTAAAAGGACGAGCGCAAGCGTAACAGGCGCCAGAACGGCTGTTTCATCAGTTCCAGGCGCAATGCCGATAATCGTGTAAATACCAGCCGCCAAAACAGACGCTAAAATCATTTCGATGACAAGTTGGACGGTCATTTTTCAACATCCTCCGTTTCATCAATTTCTTTTAGCGTACGCTTCGGTTTAATAATAAAACTCGAAATAATAAAACCTACAATCGCTCCACCTAGGCCGAAAAATAGGGGTAACGGTGCTTCATTAGGCGCGATAAAATAACCGCCCATTGTGAAAACAACACAAATGAATGTCGCTAAAACTAAATCTTTTATGTGAACAAGATCCGCCCAAATTTCAATATTTTGAGCATCATCTTTCTTTTTTGGCATACTTTTTTCCTGCTTTCCAAATGAATTATAAATCAAACCACTATCTGAATATCATAATCATTTATTGATTTTTTTTCAATATCCGCACAGAAAAAGTTCCAAGTAAGTTGAACTCACTTGGAACTTACTGACTTTTTACAAGTCTTCGCTTGGACCGTCTTCAAAGCTCTCATCTGGAACTTCTGTTTTTAACACTTGTGGATCCTCTTCTTCTAAATCTTCTTCCGTTTCATCTTCTTTTGGAACTTTCGCTACTGTGGCTACTTTTTCGTCTTCATCTAAACGAATTAGTTTAACGCCCATAGCGCTCCGTCCTGTTTGAGAAACGGTATCAACTTCAAAACGAATCAATACGCCGCTTACGGTCATAAGCATAATATCTTCTTCGCCAGTTACAGTTTTCATTGCCACTAACCGACCATTTTTCTCTGTAATAGAAACGGTTTTGACACCCATACCACCGCGATTACGTAGTGGATATTGCTCAGCTGCAGTTTGTTTCCCGTAACCATTTTCTGTTACAACAAGCACTTTTTCATCGTCTTCCAAAATTTCCATTCCAATAACTTCATCACCGGAACGAAGACGAATACCACGAACTCCGGCAGCCGTACGTCCCATTACACGAATATTATTTTCTGGGAAATAAATTGATTGACCATCTTTTGTTGCGATAATCATATTCTTTTGGCCATCTGTCATTTGAACAGAAATAAGTTCATCATTTTCACGAAGTTCAACAGCGCGAAGACCACTTTGACGAATTTTAGCAAATTGCGAAAGGGTCGTCCGTTTAACTACACCGTGTTTAGTCGTAAAGAATAGATAGCTATCATCTGTAAACTCGCTTAAATTAATAACCGCATTCACTTGCTCTTGGCTTTCAATTCCAAGTAAGTTAATGATTGGAATCCCTTTTGCCGTACGACCATATTCTGGAATTTCATAACCTTTCGCACGGTAAACTTTTCCTGTATTTGTAAAGAAAAGTAGCGTATCATGTGTGCTCGTCGCCACAAGATGTTCTACAAAATCATCTTCATGCGTAGACATACCTTGGACACCGCGCCCACCGCGCCGCTGACTGCGATACGTAGAAAGTGGCAAACGCTTGATATAGCCGCGTTTTGTTAAGGTCACAGCAACTTCTTCTTCTGGGATTAAATCCTCGTCTTCAATGCTGACAAGGTCACCTGTTAAGATTTCTGTGCGGCGTTTATCAGCATATTTCAATTTAATCTCTTCTAATTCTTCGCGAATAATTTCTAAAATACGTTCTTCATCAGCTAAAATCGCTTTTAATTCATTGATAAGTGCGATTAGATTTTGATATTCTTCTTCAATTTTTTCGCGTTCTAAACCAGTCAGGCGTTGCAAACGCATGTCTAAAATGGCTTGCGCTTGTTTATCAGAAAGACTAAATTGCGTCATTAAACCTTCTTTTGCCGCTTCAGTCGTTTTAGAACTACGAATGAGTTGAATAACTGCATCAATATTATCTAGCGCAATACGTAAACCTTCTAAAATGTGGGCGCGAGCTTCCGCTTTACGGAGTTCAAATTCCGTACGACGGCGAATAACGACCTTTTGATGTTCTAAATAGTAATACAAAATTTCTTTTAAATTTAAAACTTTAGGGTGGTTATCTACGAGCGCTAACATGTTAATGCCGAATGTTGTTTGTAAAGCTGTCATCTTATACAGATTATTAACGATAACACTTGCGCTAATATCGCGACGAACTTCAATAACAATTCGCATACCAGAACGGTCGGACTCGTCATTTAAATCTGTAATTCCGTCAATTTTCTTTTCACGCGCTAATTCCGCAATACGCTCAATCAAGCGGGCTTTATTCACTTGATACGGAAGTTCAGTAATAACAATTGTTTCTTTCCCGTTATTTTTCGTTTCAATATCTACGCGGGCACGAACGGTGATAGAACCGCGACCAGTTTCATAAGCGCGGCGAATACCACTGCGTCCCATAATCATACCAGCAGTAGGGAAGTCTGGTCCTGGAATATGTTCCATTAAATCACGAATTGTAATTTCTGGATCATGACTAAGCGCTAATACGCCGTCAATTACTTCACCAAGATGATGAGTCGGAATATTTGTTGCCATTCCAACCGCAATACCTGAGGAACCATTCACTAATAAGTTTGGGAAACGCGCAGGTAAAATGACTGGTTCTTTTTCAGAGCCATCATAATTATCGACGTAATCAATTGTGTCTTTATTAATATCTCTTAAAAGTTCCATTGAAATTTTGGACATACGTGCTTCTGTATAACGCATTGCCGCAGCCATATCACCATCGACAGATCCAAAGTTCCCGTGACCGTCTACAAGCATGTTACGATAGCTAAAATCTTGTGCCATACGAACCATTGTAAAGTACACAGCTGTATCACCATGCGGGTGATACTTACCAATTACTTCACCGACGATACGTGCCGATTTTTTATACGCTTTATCAGAAGTCATTCCTAAATCGTTCATCGCATATAAAATACGACGATGAACGGGTTTTAACCCGTCTCGAACATCAGGAAGTGCACGTGCCACGATAACACTCATCGCATAGTCGAGAAACGATGTTCGCATTTCTTTATTTAGATTCACTTCAGTTATTCTTTGATTCGGTGTTTCTGCCATTTTAAGCGAAACCTCCCTTTCCGTTTGTCAAGCTTATTCAAAATTATTTCCCGGGAAATAATTTAAATATCTAGATTTTTAACGTATTGTGCATTCTCTTCAATAAACTTACGTCTTGGTTCAACGCGGTCACCCATTAACATTTCAAACGTTTCATCAGCATCAATAGCATCATTAATGCTTACTTGTAGCAACGTCCGATTTTCTGGATTCATCGTTGTTTCCCATAATTGTTCAGGGTTCATTTCCCCAAGACCTTTATAACGCTGAATGCTGTATTTCTCGCCGTCTAAATCTGCCAAGTAGTCTTCTAGTTGTTTATCGGAATAAACATATTCCACTTGCTTCCCGTGCTTTATTTGGAAAAGAGGGGGTTGAGCGATATAAATGTAACCAGCATCAACAAGCGGGCGCATATAGCGGTAGAACAATGTGAGTAGAAGGGTACGAATGTGCGCACCATCTACGTCGGCATCGGTCATAATAATAAGTTTGTGATATCTCGATTTGGATACATCAAAATCACCGCCAAAACCAGTTCCCATCGCTGTAAAAATCGTTCGAATTTCTTCGTTAGCTAAAATTTTATCTAAACGCGCTTTTTCTACGTTTAAAATTTTCCCACGAATCGGTAAAATTGCTTGGAATAAACGATCACGACCTTGTTTTGCAGAACCGCCGGCAGAGTCACCCTCAACGATGTAAAGTTCGCTAATTTCCGGGTTTCTTGATGAGCAGTCGGCCAGTTTACCAGGCAAGCTTGAAATTTCAAGTCCACTCTTCTTACGCGCCACTTCACGAGCACGTTTAGCTGCTAGACGGGCGCGAGCGGCCATTACGCCTTTTTCAACCATTTTTTTACCCACATCAGGGTTTTCCATCATAAATTTGTTAAGTGCTTCTGAAAACAGTTTATCCGTAATCGAACGCGCTTCGGAGTTACCAAGTTTCGTCTTTGTTTGCCCTTCAAATTGTGGATCTGGATGTTTAACGGAAATAATTGCAGTAAGACCTTCGCGGACATCTTCACCAGACAGGTTTTCGTCGCTGTCTTTAAACAGCTTATTTCGTCTCGCATAATCGTTAATAACACGCGTTAATGCGGTTTTAAAGCCGGATTCGTGTGTTCCACCTTCATAGGTGTGAATGTTGTTCGCAAACGAAATAATCGAGCTTGAGAAGCCTGTATTGTACTGCATGGAAACTTCAACCATAATGCCATCACGTTCACCTTCAATGTAAATCGGTTCCTCGTGAATGACTTCTTTTGCGCGGTTTAAATGTTCCACGTAGGATTTAATTCCGCCTTCATAATGATATTCATTTTTCGTTTCATGTTCTGCACGTTTATCTTCAATGGAGATTTTTAAACCGCGATTTAAAAACGCTAATTCGCGCGTACGCGTACGAAGTGTTTCATAATCAAATTCAACAGTTTCAGTGAAAATTTCTGGGTCTGGTGTGAAGTGAACAATTGTTCCACGGTAATCGGTTTTCCCTTGATTTTCCATATCCATCACAACATTCCCACGTTCAAAACGCTGATAGAATTTTTCACCGTCACGATGAACGGAAACTTCTAAACTTGTCGAAAGGGCGTTGACGACTGATGCACCAACACCGTGCAAACCGCCGGAAACTTTATATCCGCCACCGCCGAATTTACCCCCAGCGTGAAGAACAGTGAAAATAACTTCTACCGTAGGACGGCCAACTTTTTCATTAATACCAGTTGGAATACCACGACCATTATCTTTTACTGTAATACTATTGTCGCTTTCAATCGTGATTTCAATTTCTGTACAAAATCCAGCGAGTGCCTCATCAATTGCGTTATCGACAATCTCCCAAACAAGGTGATGCAAACCGCGTTGACTTGTTGAACCGATATACATACCCGGACGCTTTCTAACCGCCTCTAAGCCTTCTAATACTTGAATTTGATCATCACTATAATCAGATGCATTTTCTTGTACATTTGAAATATTTTCTTCTGACATTTAAGTTCCACCGCACTTTCTTTATTTCTAAAATTATATCAACCTAGTAATCAGGATTTTTTAATGTGGCCATTTTCAACCATATACGTTGTAGCTTTCGTAAGTGTTTCATGATTAATTCCGCTGACACTCGTTGTCGTAACAAAAGTTTGAACTTTACCCGCAATCGCATTTAATAAGTGAGATTGCCTAAAATCATCAAGTTCACTTAAAACATCATCCAGCAGGAGTAAAGGGTATTCGTTTGTTTCTTCATGAATCAAATCAATTTCAGCGAGTTTAATCGATAGCGCCGTTGTTCTTTGCTGCCCTTGAGAGCCAAAAACCTGAACATTTTGCCCATTAACATAAAATAGAGAATCATCCCGATGTGGTCCAATAAGCGTTACACCTCGGTCGATTTCTCTCTGCCGAATCGTCTTCATTTTTTCGAGTAAAGCTGAGATGGAATCTCCTTCTTCAACTAGCGATACTGAAGGTTCATAACTAATTTTAAGCGTTTCAAGCCCCCGTGAAATATCATGATGAATGGGTGCCGCATAACTTTCGAGTTTTCGAATAAATGCATTACGCCGTTCAGTTAGGCGAACGGCCACTTCCGCAAATTGCTCTGTTAAAATATCCAACATGACCGCATCGTATTTTTTCTTCATTTGGGCGAGCTTTAAAAATTGATTGCGTTGCTGTAAAATCCGCTGATACACACTTAAATCGTGCAAATAAACGGGTTGCATCTGACCAATTTCCATATTTAAAAATCGACGTCTAACGCCTGGTGCACCTTTTACAAGTGATAAATCTTCTGGTGCAAACATGACCACGTTTAGGTTTCCTACATATTGGCTCAATTTTTTTTGTTCCAAATGATTAACCTTTGCTTTTTTACCTTTTTGGGAAATAGTGAGTTCGAGAGGGACGCTTTGACCGTGCTTCATGATGCGACCTTCAACTTTTGCTGCGTCAGAATCCCATTTAATAAAATCTTTATCGTTCGTTGTTCGATGTGATTTTGCTAACGCTAGAATTAAAATCGCTTCAAGCAAATTCGTTTTTCCTTGCGCATTTTCGCCAAGAAAAACATTAACAGATGGATCAAATTCGAGCATTAACTCTTCATAATTTCGAAAATTTCGTAAGACTATATTTTCTAAATGCATCTTTCTACACCATTACAGCGCCTGTTCAATTTTTACTTTTCCAGTTCCCGGAATAAGTACAACATCGCCATTTCTCAGCTTTCTCCCGCGTCTGTTATCCTGCTCACCATTGATATATATCGGATGTTCGCTTAAAAAAGCTTTTGCCATACCGCCTGTACTTACAACATCAAGCATTTGTAGCAGTTGCCCGAGTGTCACAAATTCACGATCGATTGTTATTACATTAGCCAAATTTTCACACCCAATCTTTTTTATCTCTACCTTTCTATTTTACTAAACTTTAGCCATAATTACAAAGTTTATTTTCATATAACTCAATTATGGCTTTTTTTACTATTTCTAGTGGGGGGATATTATTTTCTTAAAAACTAAAAAAAACGCCTTTCTGTGACGTTTTTTTAATTTTTCCTATTTTTTTCGAATAACAGCCTTTTTTTGCCAAGCACCTGACTTATAGCGCCAAAGTCCAAGCATTGTTGCCGTAACCCAAGCAACTGGAGTCGCCCACCATAATCCTTCATAGCCCATAACTTTAGAAAGTGCAAAACCAATAATAAGCCGTGAAACAAGTTCAAAAATCCCCATCATTAGAGGCACAAGTGCATCGCCAGTACCACGAAGCGTTTCACGTACAACAAACAAAATCCCCACAACAACATAAAACAAAGACACAATAAGCAAATAACTCACACCAATCTCAATCACTTCTTTTTCTTTTCCGTCTACAAAAAGAAGTAAAAACTGTTTCGCGAAAAGCTGCACAATGAGTGTGATAACTAAACTTGTTATGGTGACAACTTTAATACCCGACCAAAAACCTTTCTTTACGCGGTCCAGTTTGCCAGCTCCAACATTTTGTGCGGCAAATGTGGAAGAGGCAGCGCCGAAAGCAATGCCTGGTTGGTAGGTGAGGGAATCAATTCGGCTGGCAGCAGTATAGGCCGCAACAACTGTCGCTCCGAAGCCATTGATTAAACTTTGAATGGCCATATTCCCGATGGAGATGAAAGCCCCTTGAAGCCCTGAAGGCAAACCTATACGAATCATTTCCTGCAAAAGAGGTTTATGTATTTTAAAACGATCTCGCTGAATGCGCATGTAGGGAACATGTTTATAAGCGTAGTAAATGCAAAGTATCGCGGCAATAACTTGTGATAAAACAGTCGCCCAAGCTGCGCCTTGCACACCATAATCCATCCAAACAACAAAAACAAAATCGAGGAAGATGTTCATAAGTGACGAAAAAATAAGAAAGAGGAGTGGGGTAATTGAATTTCCAAGTGCACGTAAAATCGCCGAAACTCCGTTATATAAACTCATTGGCAAGATGCCGATGAACAAGGTAGTTAGAAAAGTATTAGCGTCATTCAATATATTTTCTGGCGTGCGCAGTAGAAGTAGTAATGGTTTCGCGAGTAGCACCCCCACAATGGTGAAGAAAACCCCCGCAACAACGACTGCGATAGAAGCCGTTGCAATGACATCTTTCAATTTATTGTAATCTTGAAACCCAAAATATTGCGCCACAACAACAGCAATTCCACTCATTAAACCGATGATGAGGGAAATCATAAAAAAATTGATAGCGCCGGTTGCACCAACTGCTGCGAGGGCGTCGACGCTAACAAATTTCCCTACAATTACCGCATCAATCATAATGTAGAGTTGCTGAACTAGATTGCCGAGTAGCATTGGCATGGCAAAATAAAAAATTAATTTTGTTGGATTTCCTTTAGTCATATCTTTCATCAAAACGTAAGCACCTCTTCAAAAAGAAAACCCACCAAATCAGGCGGGCTTTTAATTAATACGTACGAACAGGTGTAATAAGTTGTAAAATTTCATTTGGATTTTCTGCATCGCGAGGACGAAGGACGAATGGGCGCATTGTCCCAGCGAAGGAAATTTGAATATCATCACCTTCAAAAGCACGAAGCGCATCCATCATATATTTCCCATTAAACGAAATTTTTAATTCTTCACCTGTAAAACTGTGGCTAAATAGTTTTTCGGAAACATTTCCGACCTCTGGAGAGTTAGAAGAAATTTCAACTTGTCCATTTTCAAGTGTCGTCAATTTAATAACATTATTTCGATTTTCACGCGCCAGTAGGGAAGCACGATCAATTGCTTGTAAGAAAGCTTTCGCATTAATGACTAGCTCTGATTTTGTATCAGTTGGAATTAAGCGCGATGTATCTGGATAGCTTCCTTCCAAAAGACGAGAATAGAAAAGTAAGTCTTTTAATTTAAATAGAATTTGATTGTTTGCGAGAACCATTTCGATGGATTCCGTCGCATCATCTAAAATTTTATTTAATTCAGCTAAACTTTTTCCTGGTATAACAATGTTGTACTCCTCATTAATTTCGGCTTCAAGTGGAATTTCGCGTAACGCAAGTCGGTGGCTATCTGTTGCAACAGCCGTTAGCGTATTGTTTTTAATAATCCAATTGACACCAGTAAGTACAGGTCGCACTTCAATTGCGGAAACCGCAAAAACAGTTTGACGAATAATATTTTTAAGTACGTTGATTGGAATCCGAATTTTTTTACCATCTGAAACTTCTGGTAGTTTCGGATATTCGTAAACATCTAAGCCATTTAAAGTGAAAAAAGCTTGTCCAGAACGAATTGTCGTCTGATTATTTGTTGTGACTTCTATTTCAACATTTTCATCAGGTAAGCGTCGCACAATATCTCCAAAATATTTAGATTGTAAAACGATGCCTCCGAATGATTCTACTTCAACAACGACTTCATCATTTTCAATTAAGGGGATAAATGCCTCGATTGAAATGTCAGAATCGCTACCTGTTAAAGTAACACCTTCATCATTCACCATCATTTTTATCCCTGTTAAAATTGGAATTGTTGTCCGGGAAGAGATAGCACGTGTGACTTCATTTACAGCAAGAACTAGGCGGTCACGTTGAATAACAAATTTCATAAAAATCCCCCATCATCATTTTTTGTAAAACCTTTTAATTAATTAATAAAAAATCGTAGTAATAGTAATAGGCACTGTGGATTTGTGGATAAGTAAGAAAATGACTTCGTATAAAAAGTTTTCCACATGTTAATAAGTTGTGTATAAGTAAGTTCAAGTTTTCCACATGTCCACAATTCAATTAAACATTCTTACGTAAGTTTTTTTCAATTTCAGCGATATCATTTTTTAAAGCTGTATCACTTTTCAAGAGTTGTGTAATTTTTTCGTGAGCATGAATAACCGTTGTATGGTCACGCCCGCCGAATTCATCACCAATTTTTGGAAGTGAAGCGTCTGTAAGTTCACGGGATAGATACATCGCAATTTGTCTAGGAAAAGCAATACTTTTCGTTCGTTTTTTTGCTTTAAAATCTTCTAATTTAACATGGAAATATTCGCCAACTGCTTCTTGAATACTGCTAATCGTTATAACGGTCGATTTTGAGTTCGGAATAATGTCTTTCAAAGCTTCCGCAGCAAGGCCAGCAGTAATATCTTTATTGACTAAAGAGGAGTACGCGACTACACGAATGAGTGCACCTTCAAGTTCCCGAATATTGGAATCAATTTGGTTGGCAATATAAAGCATGACTTCATTTGGAATGTCAAGGCCATCTGCTTTTGCCTTTTTCCGTAAAATAGCAATCCGTGTTTCAAGATCCGGTGGAGTAATGTCTGTAATGAGTCCCCATTCAAAGCGAGAACGAAGTCGGTCCTCTAATGTTGGAATCTCTTTCGGCGGCCGATCACTGGAAATAATAATTTGTTTTTGTTCGTCATAAAGTGTATTGAAAGTATGAAAGAACTCTTCTTGTGTTCCTTCTTTACCAGCTAAAAATTGAATATCATCGATTAATAAAACGTCGACATTCCGATATTTTGTTCGAAATTCTTCGGTCTTATTATCCCTAATAGAACTAATAAATTCATTTGTAAATTTTTCGCTCGATAAATACATAACTTTGGCATTTTCTTTATGTTGCTGTACGTAATGACCTACGGCGTGCATTAAATGGGTTTTTCCAAGTCCTACGCCCCCGTAAATAAATAATGGATTATAGGCTTTTGCAGGCGCTTCGGCAACAGCAAGTGAAGCCGCATGAGCAAATCGATTTCCTGAGCCAATAACAAATGTATCAAAAACGTATCTAGGATTTAACATATGTTTGGCATTGTCTGGATCATTTTCATCCAACATAATTTGGTTAGGTGGGATGGGCTTATAATCAAAGTTTTCATCTTGTTCACCATCAATAAAACGAACTTCAAACAATGTTCCGGTTACTTCTTGCAAAATATTTGCGATAAATTGCGTATAACTTTTTTCTAGCCAATCCCGTACGAAATTATTAGGAGCTGAGATAATAAATGTATTATCTTCTAATGAATGTGCAGTCGTTGATTTCATCCATGTGTCGTAACTTGGTTTACTCATATTTTTTTGGACGATTTGTAGCACATCAGACCAAACATCTTCAATTGGTTGCAAAAAACTCCCCCCTCTTCTTTTTTTATTATTTATCCACAAGCTAGAAAAACAGTGGATAAAGATATCCCGGTACTGTTTAAAAAATATCCACAATGTAAAACGATACTGTGGATAAGTTTAGTTTTCCCCAATTATTTTACTCTTCAACACCTGATATATTATCAAAAAAATGCTTGAATAGCAAGGACTTTCAAAATTGCTCCCCAAACTTATCCACCTGTGAAAAAAAGTTGTCCACAGTATGTGTTATTGTGTATAACTTGTGAGTAGCCATCTGAATAAAATTTAAAATCAATTCAAATTATCCACAATAAAAATCGCAATATGTGGATAATTTTAAAAGAACGTTTAAGTTTATCCACATACTAAACAAAAAATATAAAGCTATGGTAGAATGAAAGTACAGTGTAAATTTGACAAAAAGGTTGTGTTCAAGCATGCATTTTCAGAGATTAATCAATAGTAAAGATTTAGAATTTTACCGAGTTGCTGAACAAAGTAATAGAGAAAAAGCGTTTGGTTATTTAGTCATTTATGATAAAAGGGAACCAGCTGTATTAAAAGATTTTACTGTTTTTTATAAAAGTAGCATTGAACCAAAAATATTTGAAGAAAGCCTTAAAAAAAATCATATTTATGTTCTTTTCTTCCATTTCACAGATATAGAAGACGTCGATGAGATGCCAAAATTTTCGAAAGTTATTCATTTTATAGAAGATTTATTGAAATTTAATGAGTCAAGCTATTATATGGATAATTATTTGATTCAAAAAAATTTATATTTTGAATGCCCACTAGAGTATGAAAAAATTGGTGAGTTTCTTCAATATTTAGAGGAAGTCTCCAAACGAAAAATTCCCTATTTTAAAACAGAGAGAAAAAAATATCTGAATTTATCGCAGTAAAGGGGTTTTTTTGATGTTTAAAATATGGTATGATTATGTGCGGAGTTTATCTAGCTCTATTGACAAATAAAGTTAATTTACGTACAATATTTAAGACTGTCTAATAGATTTAATTCGATTGGACCCATTTATGGGAGGTGTAACAAAGTGAAAAGAACATATCAACCAAGTAAACGTAAAAGAAAAAAAGTACATGGTTTCCGTACACGTATGAGTTCTAAAAACGGCCGTAGAGTTTTAGCAGCACGTCGTCGTAAAGGAAGAAAAGTATTATCTGCGTAGACCACTGAAAAGGCTCAGTGGTTTTTTTATTGGAAGGTTTAAAGTATTTTCTTATTTAGGTAGGACATTCCAAAGGAGTCTGTATGAAAAAAGAGTATCGGATCAAAAAAAATGATGATTTTCAGCTTGTTTTTAAGAAAGGGAAGTCATTTGCTAACCGGCAATTTGTCGTGTATAAATTAAAGAGAGAAGATTTACAACATTTTCGAATTGGTTTATCCGTTAGTAAAAAAATTGGAAACGCTGTCTGTCGAAATCGTATTAAACGTTACATACGACAAGCTTTTCATGAATTTGAGAACGAAATTGATTCGCAAAATGATTATATTATTATCGCCAGAAAACCGGCGGCCAACATGGATTTTCACGAAGTAAAGAGTAGTTTAGAGCACGTTTTAAAAATTGCTAAGGCGATGAAACGTTCTAAAAAGAGCTATTCAAAATGAGTGGGAATTTTAAAAAAGGCGGAATGGGAGGTAATACTTTTTGAAAAAGAAAAAGAACCTGAAGAAAAAACTGTTTATTACAAGTTTAGTCGTTTTACTTATGACAGTTCTTTCGGGGTGTGGGTATTCAACTGACCCAATTACAAAAGACTCTACAGGATTTTGGAGTCATTACATCGTTTATCCTCTATCTTGGGTGATTACTTGGTTTGCAGATTTATTCGGTGGCAATTACGCGATGGGAATTATTGTTGTTACAATCTTAATTCGTTTGCTCATTATGCCACTTATGATTAAACAAATTAAGAGTCAAAAAGAAATGATGAATGTTCAGCCAAAATTAAAAGAACTTCAAGCAAAATATGCATCAAAAGACAATGAAACGAAACAAAAACTGCAACAAGAAACAATGCGTTTATACCAAGAGCATAACATCAATCCAATGATGGGTTGTTTGCCACTCTTGATTCAAATGCCTATTCTAATCGGCTTTTATCAAGCAATTAGCCGAACTGCTGAAATTAAAACAGATACATTCTTATGGATGACGCTCGGAAGTCCAGATCCTTATTACATTTTACCAATTGTAGCAGCCCTAACAACATTTGCCTCATCTAAAATTTCAATGATGGGACAAACACAACAAAATAAATCAATGGCGATGATTATTTATATCATGCCAGTTATGATTTTATTCATGGGGATTACGCTACCATCAGCACTGGCTCTTTACTGGATTATCGGTAACGTATTCACCGTATTCCAAACACTTTTAATAAACAATCCTTTTAAAAATAAACGCGAACTAGAAGCGCGTGAAGCGGCAGAAGCAGAGGAAGCAAGACTTCAAAAGAAAGCTGCAAACATGAAAGCTTCGAAAAAAGGAGGTAAGAAAAGAAAGTGAGAGATATAACTGCGCAAGGACAAACTGTAGAAGAAGCTGTTCAAAATGCACTTAAAGAACTAAAACTTGAAAAAAATCAAGTTGATGTCGAGGTTATGGACGAAGGGAAAAAGGGTATTTTCGGATTAGGTTCACGTCTGGCTATGGTTAAAGTAATTGAAAAAGAAAACGGCACGCAAATCGCGACCGACTATATTTTGGATATTGCTGAAAAAATGGGTGCAAAAATCTCAATTGACGTGGAAGAAGAGGGAAAAGACATCAAAATCCAAATTTCTGGAGAAAACCTAGGCGTTTTAATTGGAAAACATGGTCAAACTTTAAACTCGCTTCAATATTTAACACAACTAATTGCTAACAAACAAACCGAACAATTTAAAAACATTATCATTAATGTTGGCGATT
The DNA here is from genome assembly GCF_900186185.1 of Listeria sp. ILCC797. Taxonomy (NCBI): domain Bacteria; kingdom Bacillati; phylum Bacillota; class Bacilli; order Caryophanales; family Listeriaceae; genus Listeria; species Listeria sp. ILCC797. Next base: position 72,531 of record NZ_FYBS01000007.1, on the reverse strand, counting down.
ATCGTGAAAGACGTTATGAAACACTTTCTGGACTCGCTAAAAAAATGGGTGATAAAGCAATTAAAACACGGCGTGCAGTACATTTGGAACCAATGCCATCATTTGAACGCAAAATCATTCATGCTATTTTAAGCGAAAATACCAAAGTTGAAACACATTCGGAAGGGCGCGACCCGTACCGTTATATTGTAATTAAACCAGCAAAATCATGAAAAAGACTGATGACAAACAGCAATCTTCGTCGTTAAAGCCTCCGTTCCGCTCCTCACGTACTCAAGTACGCTCCGGTGCGGTACTCGGCTTTGCCTAGAATCTCACCATTTGTCATCAGTCTTTTGACGTTTAGAATAAATGTGGTAGTTTTTTAGTTAAAGTCGTGTGATGATGTGAGGGGATGGAGTGAATTTGCACGGTAGTGCCGTCAGTGATTGCGGCTGTAAGCAAATTTGCGTGAACACAGCCAGTATCGAGATGCACTTTGTTGTGGATTCGAAATGCATTCGCGCAGGCGACATGACCGAAAAAATGGAATGGAAGTTCTTCAGAAGCTTCTTTTTTCAAAAATAGCAGCTGATCCTGAATGGGCATATCGCGATTTAAATGGAAATTTCGCATTTTACGTAGCGATTTCTCGTCCATTTTGCCTAAATACTTATTTTTACAAGGCGCATGTGTGGCGATAAAACGCCCTTTTAATTCGTAAAAAGGCTTTGCATTTTTTACAAGCGCGTTAAATTTCGCAAGTAATTCTGCATCGGCCTTCAAAACGGGGATTGAGTCGAAATAGGTGTCGACAATTGTTTGATTGGCCCCTTTAATTTCCCCGCGAATATATTTGTAGACGAAACTTTCGTGGTTTCCGAGAACAAAATAAAAATACTTTTGATTTTCAAAGAGAAATTCGACCATCTGCCGCGTTTGTTTGCCCTTATCAATAAAATCCCCTAAAAAAATAAACGCCTGGTCATCAGGCGGGCAAGCCGCAACCCGGTCAGATTCATCAAATTGGAATCCAAAGTCTTCCAGCATGGTTTTTAGCTCCGCTACACATTCATGCGTATCTCCAATAATGTGATACGTTTTATTTTCTGGCAGCAAACAGGTCGCGTACGCCTCGTAATTGCTTGAAATCGTCAAATTCTCACGATAATCCACACGGTGAACCTTGGCGTCACTGAAATGGTGGAACGCCGATTTCGAATCCCCAAAGTCAAAAATTTCAATCGAATATCGATTCTTCAGCGCATGTCGCTTCAAATAATCCAAAAACTCATCCGCCAAGTGCGGCACGCTAACAAAAACATACTCCGTATTTGCCGGATACTGAATCGCTTCCAACAACTTTTGGTCAAAATCACCCGCGTTTTGTTCCAAATGCACAAATTTGGGTGGTACCTCGCAATCCAAAATCAACTGTGGCAAAATGATTTTCTCTAAAAACACTTCTTTCCCTAAGCGATTTAAACCTACTAAAAGAAAAAAAGTATGAATTGACGTTTTAATTTCCATAACAACCCGTCCTTAATGTTTCACGTGAAACAATCATTAATTTTAGTATAGCATAAATATAAAAACCCATTTTCTAACGAGTAGAAAACAGGCTTCAAAATGGTCCCGACTGGTCTCGAACCAGCGACCCCCACCATGTCAAGGTGATACTCTCCCAACTGAGCTACAGGACCGTATAAACCAATGATACGAATTTTAACAGCAGAAGTCAATAACAAAAAAGCCAACACCTTTATTTTGGTTAAAACAAAGTGTTGGCTTGCTAAATTTAATCGCTTATTTTAATGTCACCAGAAGAGGTGACCGCGTTTATTTCGCTAGATGCATTTTTCGAGTTGTTTGGCATTTTAATGTCACCAGAATCTGAGCGCACATTGTAAATGGCTTTAATTCCCTCTGGCAACGTTACATTTACCTCGCCCGAATTGGAATCTACAGTGACCGTTTTTGGTTCCTGATTGAAGGCTAGTTCAATATCGCCGGAGCTCGTTTTGGCCGAAGCGCTTGCCCCGAGTCCATCTAATTCAATTGAGCCAGAAGAACTGGTTGAGTGAACTTTTCCGTCTAACTGGCTGCCTTCAATATCACCTGAATTTGTTTCAAGCGAAATTTGTTTCGCACTGAAGTTATCAGCAGAAATGCTACCCGAATTGCTCACCAATTTGATGGCGCTGCCTGTTACATTTTCGGCATCAATATCGCCTGAGGTCGTTTCAGTCGTTAAATCGCCATCAATTCGCGCGGCTTCGATTTCCCCGGAAGAAGCTTTCACATTTGTGTCACCAGTGAGGTCAACTAAGCGGGTGTCGCCAGAGTCATTGTTTACGCTGATTTGGTCAGCATTTGTGCGTTCAAGCTGAATTTCACCAGAAGAAGCGCTCACTTTAAGCGTCTGCAAGCTGCCGTCAGAAACCATCATATCCGACGAATTTCCTTCTACAACAAGTTCTTTAAGAGCTTGTTCTTTGTTTAAATAAATCGTAATTTCTTGTTTGCCATATATATTTATCTTCATAAAGTCAACAAACGGTTCTTTGTTTTTAACTTCAAGGTTAAGCGTGGTGCCGTCATTTTGCACCTCTGTCGTTTTAATTTGTTCGATTTCACTTTTTGTGTAGTGACCAGATACTTCTACATAATTTTTGCCATTTTGACTTTCCTTAAAAATAATATTACTGTCGTGTTCCATATTTAATGTAATATTTTCAACCTTGTCATCTGTCAGTGTAAATGTTTTGTTATAAGCTTCGCCTTTTTCAATCACGTTGCCATTAAATGTGAAAGCAAAGCCAATTCCGCCGATGATAAGTAAAGCTAAGCCGGCAAAGAAGACGCGCCAAGTCCATTTTGTATTTCTCATTTTAACGTCCTCCTTTCAGCGTGTAAGTATGCCAAGAAATGACTAGAACACTTAGTTTTTTAACAAGGTTTGTAAACCAAAGAATAACTGGTAATAGCATTAAGCCTAGGCCGGTCATGGCAATGCTTGCAAAGCCTTGATACATTTCGAGTGTTTGTCCAAACATGAGGGAAACGAGTAGTAACACTGGTGATAAAACGAGCGTACCGACTAAAATCCAAAGTGAAATGACAAAACTCCAAATTGAAATGCCGATGGGAATTAAAAGAATTAAATCTAGGAAGATAAGACCGATGAGCAAAATGACTCTTAAGCCTGGTGTGCGTTCTTTTGTGGTCGGCTTTCTTGGAACGTAGTATGTTTCTGGCGGAGTCATAGGGTCTTGAAGTAGTTCTTCGCGTTGTGTGAAGATGTCTTCGGCGATTGATTTTGGCGTGCCGAGGCTTAGGACGATTTCTTCTTCGCTTTTGCCTTCTGCTTCGCCACTTCTAAAGTGTTCGCGGTAATCTTCGAGTAACTCTTCGCGATCAGCTGGATTTAGTGAGGCTAGTCGTTCTTCTAATTCGGTTAAAAATAGTTCTTTATTCATCTCGCACTCCCTCCTTTTCCATTAATTTTGTGACGCTGTTTGTAAAGTTACTCCATTCAAAAATTAATTCATTCAAGTAAATTTCACCCTTTAATGTTAATTGATAATATTTTCGTGAGGGTCCTTCGGTGGACTCTTTCAAATAAGTGGTACAATATTCATCTTTTACAAGTCGTCGTAATACCGGATAAATGGCACCTTCTGCGACTTCAATGTATATGGAAACTTGTTGCGCGAGTTCATAACCGTAGCGGTCCTTGGAACGAATCAAATACAAACAACATAATTCTAGGACGCCTTTCTTAAACTGCGGATTGACTTCCATAAAAAGCCCTCCATTCTTTGCTATATTTATTTTCTCAGTACTGATTATTATTCACTACCCGAATATAGTATACCACTAACTACTGTTCAATGCAAGGTACTAAAATGGAATTGATAGTTTTACTTGGAATTCTAGACATACTTCCTTAAAATAAATCAGACCGAACAAAGTAACTACTTTGTTCGGTCTGATTTAAATCTCTTTAATGGATTCTCTTATAATCATATTGGTGGAGATGATGGTCTCTTTTGGAATGTTTTGTTCTCCTTTTAATATTTGAAAGAGAAGTTTTGTAGCACTTTGTCCCAGACGATTGATGGGAATGTCAATGGATGTTAGTGGGGGGGACAAAAAGGTTGATGCAACTTTGTCGTTGTAGCCGATGACGGATAAATCTTCTGGAATTTTGTATCCGTGATCAGCCGCCATTTTGTAAATGCTCATGACTTTGATATCATCGGTTGCGAAAACGGCGGTTGGTTTATCGTCGCTTGACATTAATTGTACAGCGGCTTTGTAGCTATCTTCAATTTGATAACCGCTATCAATAATCCAGCTTGCACGAATATCTAGTTGATGGTCGAATAGACAGTTTCTGAAGCCGGCTAGGCGGTCAACGGAAACGTGGTAGTCGAGTGGGGCATGGATACAGGCGATTTTTTTATGACCGTTTTGGATAAGAAACTTGGTTAGGGCGTAGCTGTCGCCAAAATTGTCGGTATCGACGGAGTAAATATTTCGGTAAGCGCCTTCAACTTTCCCCGTAACAACGATAGGAATATTATACGCGTCAATTTTATCAAAAAAGGTTTCGTCTGCGGGTGAACTAAGCATGATAATGCCTTTTATCATCTTTTCTTGGATTTTTGTAAGGCATTTCTGGAGCTCATCTTTACTATTTTTGGCTGTTTGCAAAATTAAATCAAAATTTTCCCGTTCTGCTTCTACTGAAATCGAATGAATGATTTCTGAAAAATATGGATTTCCTGATGTTGTTTTCGTGGAGCGATTTGAAATGACCATGATGGCATCAAAACCTGAGGAAGTTAGTGCGCGTGCTAGTTTACTAGGCTGATAATCTAATTCTTTAATGGCGCGGAGCACTTTTTCGCGTGCTTCTTCGGAAATATTCGTTTGTTTGTTGAGTACACGTGAGACCGTTGATTTCGATACACCGGCATGTTTCGCAATATCGTATATCGTGGCAGCCAATTCCATCTTCCTTTCTATTTATGGTATCGGTTTTATGAAAAAAGATTCTAAATGTATCTTACTCAATTTTAATGGAATTGTCCAACACGGCAGAATAGAATACGATATACCAAAGCTTTTCGTAAAAAAATTTAAAAATAAATTGACAGAAAGCGCTTTCTATTTTATAATTCATTTTATGGGAGCGGTACCACGAAAAGGAGGTTATCATGGCAAAATTACAAGAAATTTTGGCGCGCATTTATGATGCAGATGTTGTCCCGAAGCTTGCGGATAGAATTGAAGCGCGTATTTTAGAAACAAAAAAGAAAGCGCTTTATAGTAAAGCGGAGTGGGACGAAAAGGATATTGTTTTAATTACATACGGGGATCAAATTTTCAAGGAGGACGAGGCGAAGCTGGCAACATTTAAGACGTTTTTTGATAAATATTTGAAAAATTCGTTTGAACTGGTGCACATATTGCCGTTTTATCCTTATTCTTCAGATGATGGCTTTTCGGTTATTGATTATAAAAAAGTGAATCCGGAGCTTGGCGATTGGCAGGAAATTCAGGCGCTCGCGGACGAAACGCGACTGATGTTCGACTTCGTGTGCAATCATATTTCAAAGGAAAGCAATTGGTTTAAGGGATATTTGGCGGGAAATCCGGAGTATGAGGCGTTTTTCATTGATTTGCCAGCGGATACAGATTTAAGTCAGGTGACTAGACCGAGAGCGACACCACTTTTAACTCCTTTTTTGAAAAAAGATGGGTCTAAAGTGAATATTTGGACCACTTTTAGCGACGATCAAATTGATTTGAACTTTGAAAATCCAGAAGTGCTTTACAAAATGGTGGACGTCTTGCTGTCTTACTTGGAAGAAGGGGCATCTTATGTGCGGCTTGATGCGGTAGGATTTATGTGGAAGGAGCCGGGGACGACTTCAATTCATTTACCGAAAACGCATGAAATCATTAAATTGTTCCGTTTAATTGCGGATACGGCAAAACCAGGTACGGTTTTAATTACGGAAACAAATGTGCCACACCGCGATAATATTAGTTATTTTGGAAATAACGATGAAGCCCAAATGGTTTATCAATTTCCGTTGCCGCCACTGGTGCTCCATGCGGTTAAAAGCGGGCAGGCGTCAGTGCTTTCGGCATGGGCAAGCGAGATTGAAACGCCGTTTAAACAAACAACGTACTTTAACTTTCTTGCTTCACATGATGGCATTGGTTTAAATCCGATTCGCGGTATTGTACCAGAGGAAGAGATTTTGGCGCTTGTGAAATTGCTTGAAGATGAGGGGGCGCTTGTTTCTTATAAAGAAAATCCGGACGGGTCGAAAAGTCCTTATGAGGTGAACGTGACGTATATGGATGCGCTTAATCATATAAATGATGCGGACGATTTGCGTTTGAAGCGCTTTTTGGTGGCGCACAGCATCTTACTTGCGATTCCAGGCGTGCCGGCGATTTATGTGCAAAGTGTGCTTGGTAGTCGTAATGATTATGATGGCGTAGAGAAAACGAAACATAACCGTTCGATTAATCGTAAAAAATATCATTATGATGAAATTACGTCTGAACTGGCGGATTCGGAAAGTTTACGCCATAAAACGTATGATGCGCTAACAAAACTCGTGACGCTACGCAAAAATGAGCCTTTATTCCACCCAGACGTTACGATGGAAGTTTTAGATGGCGGCGAAGAATTGTTTGCTTTAAAACGTGTGAATGCAACGGGTGAAATGATAGTCATTCATAATTTAGCTAATAAAACGGTACATTTTGATTTAGAGGAAGGGAATTACACCGATATTATTTCGGGTAAATCGTATCGTGGGAGGGGTACCTTAGAATTAGAACCATATGCATTTTACTGGTTAAAACCAAATGAGGAGGAAAAATCATGAAAAGAAAAAGCTTAGTTTTACTTGTTGTTGTGCTTGTTTTGGGCGCGTTACTGACGGCTTGCGGAGGTGGGTCTAAAGCGAGTGATGAGAAGGTTACAATTGAATTTATGCACTCTTCGGTGGAAAAAGATCGCCTAGATGTCATCAACAAATTGATTGCCGATTTTGAAAAAGAACATAAAAACATTAAAGTGAAGCAAATTCCGGTTGAGGAAGATGCGTATAACACAAAAGTGGTGACGCTCGCGCGTTCTGGCAAGCTTCCGGCTGTCATGGAAGTAAGTCAAGATTTCGCGAAAGTTATGGATAAGGATAAATTGATTGACCAAGATGCGGTTAAAAATGTGATGGAAACAGTTGGGGAAGATAGCTACTACGAGGGAGCTCGCAACTTAGTTCGTTCTGAGGACGGCAAAAGCTATATTGCGGCACCAATTAGTGGCTGGGTACAAGGCATTTGGTACGACAAAAAGGCTCTTTCAGACGCTGGTTTTTCGGAACCAAAAAGCTGGGACGATGTTTTGAAAATTGCAGAACACTTTACGGATGCGAAAAATAAAAAGTATGGGATTGCAATGCCAACAGCAGAAAGTACAATGAGTGAGCAAGCCTTCTCTCAGTTTGCTCTTTCTAACAAAGCGAATGTTTTAAATGCTGACGGCGATATTACAATCGATACGAAGCCGATGAATGAGGCGCTCTCTTACTATAAAGAGCTTTCGCAGTACACGATGCCAGGCTCGAACGATGTTACGGAAATTAAAGATGCTTTTATGAATAAAACGACGCCAATGGCGATTTACTCAACTTATATTCTGCCCGCTGTGTTTGAAGACGGCGACGCGAGCAACATCGGTTTTGCGATTCCAGAACAAAAAGAAAAAGCTGTTTATGGTACGGTTTCAGGTTTAACGATTTCGGCAGGGCTTGATGAGGCGCAAAAAGAAGCGGCAAGTACGTTTGTTGAATTCTTATCGGAACCGAAAAATATGGCGTCTTGGGTACTGATGTCACCAGGCGGTGCGCAACCGGTTAATAAGGACGTTTTAAAAGAAGACGCGTACAAAAATAATGAAGTCGTTCAAGCATTTGGCGACCTTTCGAATGAAATTGCAGCTTCGTTTGACGAAATCCAAGTTTTCGGACTTGTTGACGGTAAAAACTTCACGAAGATGGGGGATATTACGAGCTCGGGCATCATCGCTCAAATGGTTAACAATGTAACCGTTGGCGGCGGCAGTCCTTCGAAGGATTTAAAAGAGGCGCAAGCTAAAGCTGAATCAAATGCATCAGGGAAATAAAAAAGGATGGCACTCTTTTGGTCGAAATTTTAGAAAAGAGTGCCGTTCCGCTTCAAGAATAGGCGTAAACCGTTTATTCGGTAGGAGGGAATTATGAAAACAAAAGTTTATAAACGATCCGATTTTAAGCTCGCGATGATTTTGCTGGCTCCAAGTTTTGTTTTGCTTGCGGCGCTCGTACTTTATCCGATGCTATCGAACATTCATATTAGTTTTCTAGATATGCCGCTCAATCCAAATTTGAAATCGACATTTATTGGGTTGACGAATTATTTGGACATTTTAAAGGATCCAGAATTTTATAAGTCGCTTGGCCTGACAGTGGGCTACACGGTTTTAGTTGTGGCGGGCAGTACGGTGCTTGGGCTCGCTGTTGCGATTTTCTTTAACCGTGAATTTAAATTTAGAAAAACGGCGCGGTCGCTCATCATTTTGTCATATGTGACACCGTCGATTTCACTAATTTTTGCTTGGAAATATATGTTTAATAATGGATATGGTATTGTCAACTATTTTACGGTCGATTTACTGCACATTTTTGATTCTGCGCCACTTTGGTTTGATAATCCTGTTTCGAGTTTCTTTTTAGTCGTGCTTTTCGCGATTTGGCGCTATTTCCCGTACGCTTTCATTTCGTTTCTTGCCATTTTACAAACGATTGATAATTCGCTTTACGAAGCGGCGGATATGGACGGCGCGAACTTTTGGCAGAAATTTAAAATTGTTACTTTGCCGGCGATTATGCCTGTTTTAGCAACGGTTGTGACACTTCGGGCGATTTGGATGTTCTATATGTTCACCGATGTGTACTTACTTACGAATAAAGTCAACATTTTAGGGGTCTACTTGTATAAAACGGCGTTTGCCTTTAATGATTTAGGGAAAGCGGCGGCCATTTCAGTTATCCTCTTTGTCATTATTTTCGTGGTTATTATTTTTACAAGAAAGCGGGTGGATTTAAATGGCGGTAAGTAGCAAAAAAGCAAAACGCACGAAAAAAATCGTGTTTTATATTACCATGGTTGCCTTTTTGATAGTTTCCCTTTTCCCATTTTTCATTATGCTTATGACATCGTTCAAAGGGACGAAAGAAGCCATTTCAACGAGCCCAACAATTTTCCCGCGGGATTTTACGTGGCAACATTATATCGATATTTTTAATCCTGATATTTTCCCGTTTTTAACCTACTTTAAAAACAGTTTAATTGTGTCACTCGTTGCGGCTGGGGTCGCTGTGGCTCTTGGGATATTAGGCGCGTATGCATTGTCCAAACTGCGGTTTAAAGGACGCATCACTATAAACGCAAGCTTTTATACCGTGTACATGTTTTCAGGAATTTTGTTAATCGTTCCTTTGTTTAAAATTATTTCAAGTTTAGGCTTGTATGACACAGAAACGTCGCTAATCATTACAATGGTGGTGCAAACCTTGCCGACAGCTGTCTTCATGTTGAAAAGCTATTTTGACACCATACCGGACGATATTGAGGAAGCCGCGATGATGGACGGCCTAAACCGCTTCCAAATTATCTTGCGGATTATTATTCCGCTTGCCGTTTCTGGCATCATTTCCGTGTTCGTGTACTGTTTCATGGTTGCTTGGAACGACTATTTATTCGCCTCGATTTTCCTATCGAGTTCCGAGAAATTCACCCTCCCAATTGGGCTGAACACGCTATTTAGCACGCCTGATTACATTTGGGGTCGAATGATGGCAGCCTCGCTTATTACGGCGCTTCCAGTTGTGATTATGTACGCGTTGTCAGAGCGCTTTATTAAAGGGAATTTAACTGACGGCGGCGTCAAAGGCTAGCAGGCTGAACGGTATTTTTTGCCAAAAAGCGAGGACTTAGTAAAACATTGAATTGAAAGGAAGTTTGTTAGATGAAAAAATTAGTTGCGACAGAGCCGCGTGTGGCGGCGCTTGTGGAATATGAAGAAGTAGCTATTCAGAAAGATGAAGTGAAAATAAAGGTTGAATTTGCTTCGCCAAAACATGGGACGGAAGTGGTTGATTTTAGAGGGATTAGTCCTTTTATTGATGAAGAATTTTCGGCAGAATGGAATATGTTTGTGAAGCGCGACGAGGGGGCGAAACGCGGCATTGAATTCGGCGACTTGCCGCTTGGTAACATGATTTGTGGTGAAATTACGGAGGTTGGGGAAACTGTGACCGAATATGCGGTCGGAGATAAAGTACTCACTTACGGACAAATTCGAGAAACCGTCATTGCAAAAGGCGTGAACAATTATAAGTTGCGTAAAATCCCAGCCGGCGGTAGTTACAAAAATGCTGTTTGCTATGATCCTGCCCAATTTGCTATGAGCGGCGTTCGCGACGCACATGTTCGCGCAGGGGATTTTGTCGTCGTTGTAGGTCTAGGCGCTATCGGACAAATTGCTATCCAGCTTGCCAAAAAAGCGGGTGCAAGTATTGTTATCGGTGTGGACCCAATTGCGCATCGCCTAGAAATTGCTAAAAAACATGGCGCCGATTTCACTTTTGACCCTACAAAAGTCGATGTCGGCCTCGAAATCAAAAAAGTGACGAATAAACTGGGCGCCGATTCGATTATTGAAACAAGCGGCAACTCGGCGGCGCTACAAAGCGCACTGCGCGGCATTGCATACGGTGGGATTATTTCCTACGTGGCTTTCGCCAAACCGTTTCCAGATGGCTTCAATTTAGGACGCGAAGCTCATTTTAATAACGCGAAAATTGTCTTTTCCCGTGCGGCAAGCGAACCAAATCCAGATTATCCACGCTGGGACAGAAAACGCATTGAAGACACGTGTTTTGAGCTTTTGATGAACGGCTATTTGGACTGTGAGGATATCATTGACCCGGTCATTCCATTTTCTGAAAGCGCGGCTGGCTTCATGAAATACGTGGATCAGCACCCAGATGAAAGCATTAAAATGGGCATTAACTTTTAAGGAGAGATTAGGATGAAAATCGGAACGCAAAACCAAGCATTTTTTCCAGAAAATATTCAAGAAAAATTTCAGTATGTGAAAGATTTAGGCTTCGATGGTTTTGAAATCGACGGCAAGCAACTTGTTCAAAATCTAGAAGAAATAAAAGCGGCGATCAAGACGACCGGACTGCCAGTTTCAACCGCGTGTGGCGGCTATGATGGCTGGATTGGCGATTTCATCGAAGAAAGACGTTTGCGAGGTTTGGAAGAGATTAAAGCCATTTTACGCGCTTTAAAGGAGGTTAACGGCAAAGGCATTGTTGTGCCGGCGGCCTGGGGCATGTTCACGTATCGCCTCCCGCCAATGACGTCTCCGCGCTCTACTGAAGGCGATTTTGCAGCGGTCAGCGCTTCGCTAATTGAGCTTGACAAGGTAGCGGGCGAAACGGGTACAACGATTTTTCTTGAGCCGCTCAACCGCTATCAGGACCATATGATTAATACGCTTCAAGATGCCCAAGATTATATTGATAAAAATGAGCTGTCGAATGTGAAAATTATCGCCGATTTTTACCATATGAATATTGAAGAGGACGGTATTTCAGAGGCACTGACGGCGCATCAAAAAGATGTGAAACACATTCACCTTGCCGATAATCATCGGTATCAGCCGGGCAGCGGGGCGCTTGATTTTAAAAAGCATTTCGATACGCTAAAAGAGCTTGGTTACGATGGTTATATGACGTTTGAATGCCGTATTCGCAGTGAGAATGAAGAGCAGGCTTATAAAGAGGCGCTTGCACATATTAAAAGTTGTTTGTAGTTAGGGGTTAATGGGATGAAAAAGAGAGTGGCGATAATTGGGGCAGGGCAAGTGGCAGAAACGGTTCATGCTGAGTATTATAAGACGCGACCGGAGCTTATTCTTGCGGCTGTTTGTGATCCGAATTTAAAGCGTGCGGAGGAATTTGCGGAACAAAACGGCTTTTTAGCAGCATATTCGGATGCTAAATCGCTGTTTTTAAATGAAAAAGTGGATATGGTGAGCATTTGTACGCCGAATCGTTTCCACTTTGAAAATGTGATGTTGGCGCTTCAAAACGGTGCGCACGTCATGTGCGAGAAGCCACCTGCGATGACGCCTGAAGAGGCGCTCGCGATGGCTGAGGAAGCCGCATCAAGAGGGCTCGTACTCGCGTATGATTTTCACCACCGTTTTTCAGATGAAGCGCGGTTTTTAAAACAAGAGAAAAAGCTTTTTGGCGACATTTATATTGCCCGTGCTAGAGCGCTTCGGCGTTCTGGCGTGCCGGGTTGGGGGACGTTTACGAACAAGGAAATTCAAGGCGGAGGGCCGCTGATTGATATTGGCATTCACATGCTCGATACGGCGATGTACGTGCTTGATTTCCCGGAAGTTAAGCGCGTTATGGCAAAAAGTTTCCAAAAAATTGGTACGAAAAAACGGACGGGCTCGTTTGGCAGCTGGGATCCGGAAAAATTCACGGTGGAAGATGCGCTTCTCGGCTGGATTGAGTTTGCGGACGGGAGTGTGCTGGAACTCGAAACGTCTTTTGCTTTGCATATGAAGGAAGAACGGATTTTTGATGTTGCGTTTTTCGGGGATCGGGCGGGCGGAACGCTCTACCCAGCGGAAATTTATACGGATACGGACGGCGAGCTAGAAATGCTCTGGGAACCTCGTTTTAATCAAAAAGATAGTCATCCAGAAAGCATGGCGGCTTTTGTTGAAAAAGTTCTTTCAGGGACGGGTGAAGTCGCTTCCGGCGAGCAAGGGTATGTCATCCAGCGTCTTGTTGCCGCACTTTATGAGTCCGCCGAGAAGGAAGAGTGTGTCTATTTATGAGATGGTCAGAACGCGAATTTAAAATGGAATGTTTAAATAAATATGGCACTCTTTTTACGGTTGGAAATGGAAATCTAGGCGTGCGCGGCGCGTTTGAAGAGGACTACTCCGAGCAGGTGCGCGGCATGTATGTAGCGGGACTTTACAATAAGCCTGCTGGCGGCGTCAGCGCCGAACTCGTCAACTTGCCTGATGTGATGCGGTTTAAAATTACACTGGACGGTGAAATGTTCTCCATGCAGCTAGGAAAGCTCGCTCAATTTGAACTATCCTTAGATTTGGCGACAGGAGAACTCGTCCGCCAAATCGAGTGGCGCAGTCCGAAAAACAAGTCCTATCAATTGGAGTTTCGCCGTTTTGCGTCCAAACAAACGAAGTCGCTTATTGCGAGCCATGTGTCGATTACACCGCTTTCTGGCGATGCTCTAATTACAATTGAAACGGGTATTGATGGGCAGCAAACCAATTTTGGCACACAGCAATTAATTGAGCGGGAACTGCGCGTTTTGGGGGAAACTCGCATGTATGCTTCGTATGAAACAACAGAAAGCCAAGCGAACATGACGATTATTTCAACACTTTCTGAAAAAGCTGTTTTTTTTGCGAAAAATCGCCAATTAACGGGTAAAGTAACGTATCAAGCAGTGAAAAATAAAATGATAACGCTTCAAAAAATGACGCATATTTTCACAGATGCTGAAATCGATATAGCTGCTATTCCAGCAGAAAATTATGATGCTTGTTTGGCAGAATCAGCATCAAAATGGCAGGAATTTTGGCAAGTTGCGGGTATTCAAATTCAAGCGGACGATGCGCATGACCAATTGCTCGTTTCATTTGCGCTGTACCATCTTGAAATTATGACGCCAAATGGGGAGGTGCCTCTTAGTGTCGGCGCGAAAGGGCTGACCGGAGAGGGCTACAAGGGGCACGTTTTTTGGGACACGGAAATCTTTATTTTACCTTTTGTGCTACATAAAAAGCCAAGTGAAGCCAAAAGCCTGCTGCTCTACCGCTATCACCGCCTTGAAAAAGCGCGTGAAAAAGCGCGTAAGAACGGCTACAAAGGAGCTTTATTCCCGTGGGAAAGTGCTTTTAGTGGCGATGAGGAGACGCCTCTTTTTGCGGCGATTAATATTCAAACTGGGAAGCGGCAGAAAATTGCGTCGGCACTTGCGGAGCACCACATTGTGGCGGATATTGCGTTTGCGGTGGTGGCTTATTACGCGGCGACGAAAGACGATGCTTTTATGCGCGCTTGCGGGGCCGAATTGCTCCTCGAAACGGCGAAATTTTGGCTAAGTCGCGCGGAAAAAGCGGGAGACAAGCTCGTTATTCGGGACGTCATTGGGCCTGATGAATACACGGAACACGTTGATAATAACGCCTACACGAACTATATGGCGCACTTTAACGTGCAGGAAGCCGCCAAATGGAACCCAGCGTTTAAACCGCAGGCGGAAAAATTTTTGCAAGGACTTCATTTGCCAAAACCGAACGCGGAGGGTATCATTCCACAAGACGATACTTTTTTACAGAAGCCCGTTATTTCTTTGGAAAAATATAAGAAAAAACAAGGTAGCCAAAGCATTTTGCTAGACTACGCGCGTTCAGAAGTCAACGAAATGCAAATTTTAAAACAGGCCGATGTGGTTATGCTGCTCTATTTATTCCCGGCGCTGTTTCCAAAAAGTGTTATGGCAAAAAATCTAGCGTTTTATGAGGCGCGAACGATTCATGATTCATCGCTTAGTAAAGCCATTCATGCCATTATAGCTCAGTGGTGTGGCAACCGCGAACTTAGTTACCGCTTTTTCAAAGAGGCTTGTCGCATTGATTTTGGCGATAATCCGCACTCGTCAGATGACGGAATTCACGCGGCCTCACTTGGCGCCATTTGGCTCATGGTGATTCACGGTTTTTCTGGCATTCAAATTCGCGACGGCGTCCTATCGGTTAATCCGGATTTACCGGATAGCTGGCATGAATTGCGTTTTCAGTTCTGCTATTTAGGAGAACAATTGGCTTTTGCGCTCACAAAAAGCGCGCTTCGTATCGAAAAACAAACGGATGTGCCGATGCAGCTTTCCGTTTTAGGCAAAAAATATGTGTTAGAACAAACATTAACAATAAAATTTTAGGAGGTAGCGCCATGAAAGTAGTGATTGCGCCCGATTCATTTAAAGAGAGTTTGTCCGCGAAAGAAGTGGCTGCAAGCATTCGCGCAGGTTTTGCGCAGGTTTTCCCACACGCAGAATACGTTTTGCTTCCAGTAGCTGATGGCGGCGAAGGGACGCTCGCGGTGCTTTCTGACGCGTACGAGGCGGAAGTTCAGGAGCTCGAAGTAACTGGCCCTTTGGGAGGAAAGCGGAATGTGTCATACGCTTTTAAAGAGCACACTGCTTTCATTGAAATGGCCGAAGTTTGCGGGCTCGACTTAATCCCGCGTGAAATGCGCAACCCTCTAAAAGTGAGCACATTTGGCGTCGGGGAACTCATTCGCCATGCGATAAATTTGGGCGCCACAGAAATTCTAGTCGGCGTTGGCGGTAGCGCCTCAAATGATGGTGGAATTGGAATGGCAGCAGGTATGGGTTACCGCTTCCTAGACGCTGCGGAAAATGAAGTGGCACCAATTGGTGAAAACCTAACGCGCATCACGCAAATTGATGGCACAGGTGTTCCAAAGGCGCTTGAAAACGTCAAAATTCGCGTCATAAGCGATGTGGCGAGTCCGCTTTGTGGGGATAACGGCGCGACAGCCATTTTTGGACCTCAAAAAGGGTTGCCGCAAGCTGAAATTGCCCGCGTTGACGCCATGCTCGCCGATTTTTATACCCGCCATTTTGGCCGCATTCCAACTGAACCAGGTAGCGGAGCGGGAGGTGGAATGGGTGCCGGACTTGCCGAATTCCTTTCTGCGGAACTGAACGCTGGAATTGAATTCGTCTTAGCTCGCTTAAAGATGCAAAAAGTCTGCCAAGATGCTGATTTTATCATTGTGGGCGAAGGGCGCATGGACGGTCAAACCGCGCAAGGAAAAGCGCCGCTTGGTGTAGCAGAATGTGCCCCCAAAAACGTGCCCGTCATCGCCATCTGTGGTAGTGTGACAGAAGACGTTTCGGAGCTTTATTCAAAAGGTATTACGGCTGTTTTCCCTTCAATAGGTCGTGTAGCTCCGCTTGCTGAAACGCTCTATGACGCGGCTGAAAATATTGAACGGACAGCTCGCAATGTCGCAGCGCTAGTGACAAGAGGCTTCTAAAAGCTGATTTTTTGAGTTCGTTTCAAGATAAATAGATTTAAAAGCATAAATCTAGTAATAAAGCCATTTTGAGGATGGTAGTTACTAGGTTTATGCTTATTTTTGTTTATCATAATGCTGAAGTAGGATATAAGGTAGAACTTTAAAGAATTGCCACAAACAAGATTTGAAATGTGTAAACTACACAAGCGTTTCAAAGTTATCAATTATAATATGATAGGGTGTGATTGAAACAAAAGTTTAAGTTTTTTTATTGCGTTTAAAATTTTATAACATTTTTCTTTTCAGCGATATAAAATAAAGCCAAATATTTTCTGTAATTTTTACGTTGTCCGTGGTTTTATTTTAATCATGGAAAAGTTATTTAGTTAATCATGTGGTGACAATAAAGAACGTTTATTAAAGAGTTGTTTTAGGATAGTGAAAGCAATGGTTTAATAGAGATTGACTAATGTTTTAAAAATAGTCACAAAAATTTTTTTAAATGTGTAAATTACGCATAGGTTTTGAAGTTAGTAATGCTAAAATCTAATGGCATACGGTATTATATGCAACCACATTTCGTAAGAGAAAGGATGTTTATCAAATTAATAGATTACAAAGGAAGGGAAGAAAGATGCCAAATTTCAAAAAAGGATTTGCTGGCATTGCAATTTTGCTATTGATCATTCAAACGCTTGTATCTCCCATTGTTAGTTTAGCTGCAACAAACACTAACTCAGGTACAGAAGATCAAGTGCTTAAATTATCAACGGAAAATCAGAACGTTAAAACGGGCTCTAATTTTGATGTTCATATTTCCCAAACAAGTGGTGATACAGCAACAATTGCAATCCCAAATGATATTTCCTTTGATAAAGTTGCCGACAACAACTTAAAAGCAAACATTAAAACTGCAACTTTTAACCAAGATAAATCAGAAATCACGATTACTTGGAATGAGGATAAAAAAGATAACGCCGCTGATTTAACATTGAAGGCTGAAAAAGCGGGTAATTATGGTCTTATCGGTAAAACAACTATAGATGGTGTGGATCACACATCAAACACATTGCTAATTACGGCAGAAAGCTCGTTAGGAACGCCTTCACTTAAATCTGGGACTGTCAATGCTGATATTGATATTGCTCCAGTGAACGCTTCTGTTCAAGCAGGGCAAGATACTGTTTTTGCTTTGAACTTTAAAGTAACAGGAAGTCAAATAACATATCAAAATGCAAATATTACTATTGATCTTCCAGCGAATGGTTCATTTACGCAGGATTTAAATGAGTTGGCCATTTTCAATGTTGTTCCAAGCTATGATGCTAATGCACATCGTTTAACGTATCATTTTGATACATTAAGTGCTGGGCAAGCAGAGCAAGTAATTATTAAGGTACACACTGAAAATGGTGTCACAACGGATGGAACACAGTTCGTTGCAAAGGCTAGTTTCACAGCTGATAATTTTACTGGAAATGCAACAGATGATGCAACTGTTACAGCAAAAGCTTCATCAAGTGTTTCGGTTTCAAAAGCATATGTAGAAACATTGAAAAATGGTACTGCAAGTAGTGATCCAGCAGTAGAAGGCGATACTGGTGTATGGTCTATCAAAGTTAATGCAGATGCAAAAGACACAGGCTTACTTTACTTTAAAGAAGGAAGTAAAATTAAAGTAGTAGATACGATTCCCGCGGGATTAACTTATGTTAGTGATGATTCTGGCGGAGTGTATGATAGCGCAGCACGAACTGTAACATGGGAATTTGATGCACCTACGATTGATGCACAAAAAGCAGTAGCAAGCGGAGAGTCCTTATTTAATAAAACGATTGAAGTCCGTACGACTTATGATGCGGGCATAACGGAGATAACATCCTATACGAATACCGCTACGGTTTCAGCTGTAGATTACAGTGATCAAGCGATTTCTAAGGATGCAACCGCTAAGACGTATGCGGGTCCATTTGGTGGAGATGTTCCAGCACCATCTGGAACGCTTATTACTCCAGTGCATTATGGTCCTAAGGATGCAGAAGGCGGTGTTGGCGGAGATAGTACTAATCCAAATCCAAGTGTATATGATAGTGCTCGTTTAGGGTTTTCTATCGCGTTAACAAACTACACAACAAATAGTCGTACGATGGATTATGATAAATACGAAGTTAATTATAATATTGATGACGCACTAAATTTAAGTGAGTTTGTGATTAATTCTAGTAACTATAACCCGGATGCTGCTCCCCCTGATGCGGTTTCTGTTGACCCTTCAAAAGAATCGAAAGTGGATATCTATGTCACGATTAATGGGCAAGAACAATTACTAGCACAAGGTGTTGGACCAGGAACATATAAATTACATGATTATGGAATTGCTGATGGGACGCATGTTAGTAAGATTCGATACTCCTATCAATATCGACCAGCAGGATATAACAATTGGATTTATATGTACTATAGTGTGGAGTCTGGATATACAGGTACAATTTCTAATACGGTTTCCTATGATGTTACAGGTTATGATGTAGCAGGAAATCAAGTTTCTTGGAATAATGATGCTGATATAAATGATAGTTCGAAGCTGACAGGTGCAAGAACAGCAACCATTGTGCCAAAACCAGCAGGTTCTATTCCAATTCTTAGTAGCTCTATCAAAATAGTAAATCAAGAAAACGGGATTGTTCAACCAGGAAGAAATTTTGTTCAAGGTCAATTAGCTAATGACACTTCTTCTGTAGAAAAAGCAGGAAGTCCATTAGAAGAGATGTTGTTGCTTCCAAAAGGGGTTACCGTGGATGAAGCGAATCCTATGTATCAAATGGCTGATCAGCTTACGTGGGGATCAGCTACCACTGATGGAAATAACAAAGAGGGAACTATTAAAATAGTTGATTCCAACTACAATGGAACGGGGCAACAACTAATTCACGTTAAATGGAATGAAGATAGTTTATATCCTGGAAAATCCATTTCTTATTTCTTCGCTGTTAATATTGCCGAAGATGCACCATCTACTTTAACACCAATGGTCTATGGTTCGGTTGGAGACGCTAATTTTGACGTTCCAACACAAACCGGGGATGTTATTACTAATTCTGTTAAAGTACAAGATACAAATGATATTAATGGCAATGGTAATGTAGATGAAAACTTAGTAGTTTCAGGTAATAAATACTATATTCTTCGCGAAGATAAGATTACGACTTCTAAACTTGTTAAAGGCGACCAAGATACGGAGTTTTCTAAATTTGGTCATACTTCATTAGGTGGAACAATTGATTATCAACTTAATCTTACAAATGACGGAGAAACCCAAGTTAATCAAATGGTATTAATGGACGTACTTCCTTCTGTTGGCGATTTAGGTATTACAGATAATACACAACGGGGAAGCCAATTTACACCAATTATGACGGGTCCGATTACAGTTCCGGCTGAATGGGCTGGAAAAGTAGCCATCACTTATAGTACGGCTACTAATCCGACTAGAGATGATTTAACAGAAAACGTTCTTTATCCAGAAACAACAACTCCAATTACAAATCCAATAGATGCGCAACAACCAAATTGGATGGACGCAACATCTGTAATGGATTGGAGTCAAATTCACAGCTTTAAGATTACTTTACTTGATAATGCAAGCTTTAATACTGGTGATAACATCGCGTTAAACTTCTCTATGCAAGCACCAACAGTGTTAGATGCAAGTTTAACAAACCCAACAATCGATGAACAAACTCGTGCAGCATGGAATTCATTTGCTTATGCTTCTAACAATCTACAAGCTGTTGAACCTGAACGTGTTGGTGTCGTTGTTAATGATGTACCGGAAGAACCAGTCATTCATAAAGATGTTGAGAACACACAACATGTAGACTTAACAAATCGTGATGATAGCTTTGACTGGCATGTAAATGCAATTTTTGGAAACACAACATCAACATGGACAGAAGCAAGTATCACCGATACCATTAACGACTCACTAGATATTCAAAATGTTACTGTAGTTGATGAAAACGGAACAGATGTAACAAGCAATGGTCAAGTAAACATTGATGGTAATAACATTTCGTTTGACTTAGCGATGCAAGATGGTAGTTTTAATTATTTAGCAGGTCATACGTACACGATGACGATTACGACAAAAATCAAAGATAGTGCAACAGATGAAGAATTAGCACCATATATTGCTTCAGGAGGAATTCCAAACCAAGCGGATCTACACTTTGGTGATGCCGGAGAAGTGATTCACTCTGAAATTCCAACTGTTACTCCACCGCCAGAGGAACCAGTCATTCATAAAGATGTTGAGAATACACAACATGTAGACTTAACAAATCGTGATGATAGCTTTGACTGGCATGTAAATGCAACTTTTGGAAACACAACAACATCATGGGCAGAAGCAAGTATCACCGATACCATTAACGACTTACTAGATATTCAAAATGTTACTGTAGTTGATGAAAATGGAACAGACGTAACAAGTAATGGTCAAGTAAACATTGATGGTAATAACATTTCGTTTGACTTAGCAACGCAAAATGGCGATTTCGCATATTTAGCAGGTCATACGTACACGATGACGATTACGACAAAAATCAAAGATAGTGCAACAGATGAAGAATTAGCACCATATATTGCTTCAGGAGGAATTCCAAACCAAGCGGATCTACACTTTGGTGATGCCGGAGAAGTGATTCACTCTGAAATTCCAACTGTTACTCCACCGCCAGAGGAACCAGTCATTCATAAAGATGTTGAGAATACACAACATGTAGACTTAACAAATCGTGATGATAGCTTTGACTGGCATGTAAATACAAGCTTTGGAAACACAACAACAACATGGACAGAAGCAAGTATCACCGATACCATTAACGACTTACTAGACATTCAAAATGTTACTGTAGTTGATGAAAATGGAACAGACGTAACAAGTAATGGTCAAGTAAACATTGATGGTAATAACATTTCGTTTGACTTAGCAACGCAAAATGGCGATTTCACATATTTAGCAGGTCATACGTACACGATGACGATTACGACAAAAATCAAAGATAGTGCAACAGATGAAGAATTAGCACCATATATCGCATCAGGAGGAATTCCAAACCAAGCAGATTTACACTTTGGTAATGCTGGAGAAGTGATTCACTCTGAAATTCCAACTGTGACGCCTCCGCCGGAGGAACCAGTGATTCATAAAGATGTGGAAAACACACAACATGTAGATTTAACAAACCGTGATGACAGCTTTGACTGGCATGTGAACGCAGAGTTTGGAAACACAACAACATCATGGACAGAAGCAAGTATTACGGATACAATCAATGACTTACTAGAAATTCAAAATGTTACTGTAGTTGATGAAAACGGAACAGATGTAACAGCCAATGGTCAAGTAAACATTGACGGCAACAACATTTCATTTGATTTAGCAATGAAAAATGGTGATTTCACGTATTTAGCAGGTCATACGTACACGATGACAATTACAACCAAAATCAAAGCTAGTGCGACAGACGAAGAATTAGCACCATATATCGCATCAGGAGGAATTCCAAACCAAGCAGATCTACACTTTGGTAATGCCGGAGAAGTGATTCATTCTGAAATTCCAACTGTTACTCCACCGCCAGAGGAACCAGTGATTCATAAAGATGTGGAAAACGTGCAACACCTAGACTTAACAAACCGCGATGACAGCTTTGACTGGCATGTAAATGCAACTTTTGGAAACACAACAACATCATGGGCAGAAGCAAGTATCACCGATACTATTAACGACTTACTAGACATTCAAAATGTTACTGTAGTTGATGAAAATGGAACAGACGTAACAAGCAATGGTCAAGTAAACATTGACGGTAACAACATTTCGTTTGACTTAGCAATGAAAAATGGCGATTTCACATATTTAGCAGGTCATACGTACACGATGACAATCACAACGAAAATCAAAGATAGTGCAACAGACGAAGAATTAGCACCATATATTGCTTCAGGAGGAATTCCAAACCAAGCGGATCTACACTTTGGTAATGCCGGAGAAGTGATTCACTCTGAAATTCCAACTGTTACTCCACCGCCAGAGGAACCAGTGATTCATAAAGATGTCGAGGACACGCAAGCTCTAGAGTTAACAAATCGTGACGACAGCTTTGACTGGCATGTAAAAACAAGCTTTGGAAATACAACAACATCATGGGCAGAAGCAAGTATCACCGATACTATTAACGACTTACTAGACATTCAAAATGTTACTGTAGTTGACGAAAACGGAACAGATGTAACAGGCAATGGTCAAGTAAACATTGATGGTAACAACATTTCGTTTGACTTAGCAATGAAAGATGGCGATTTCACGTATTTAGCAGGTCATACGTATACAATGACGATTACAACAAAAATCAAAGATAGTGCAACAGACGAAGAATTAGCACCGTATATTGCTTCAGGAGGAATTCCAAACCAAGCGGATCTACACTTTGGTGATGCCGGAGAAGTGATTCACTCTGAAATTCCAACTGTTACTCCACCGCCAGAGGAACCAGTGATTCATAAAGATGTTGAAAACGTGCAACACCTAGACTTAACAAACCGCGATGACAGCTTTGACTGGCATGTAAAAACAAGCTTTGGAAACACAACAACAACATGGGCAGAAGCAAGTATCACCGATACTATTAACGACTTACTAGACATTCAAAATGTTACTGTAGTTGATGAAAACGGAACAGATGTAACAGGCAATGGTCAAGTAAACATTGACGGTAACAACATTTCGTTTGACTTAGCAATGAAAGACGGCGATTTCACGTATTTAGCAGGTCATACGTACACGATGACAGTTACGACAAAAATCAAAGATAGTGCAACAGACGAAGAGTTAGCACCATATATTGCTTCAGGAGGAATTCCAAACCAAGCGGATCTACACTTTGGTAATGCTGGAGAAGTGATTCACTCTGAAATTCCAACTGTTACTCCTCCAACAGAGGAGCCAGTGATTCATAAAGATGTCGAGAACACACAACACCTAGACTTGGCAAACCGCGATGACAGCTTTGACTGGCATGTAAAAACAAGCTTTGGAAACACAACATCATCATGGGCACAAGCTAACATCAGCGATGCAGTTAATGACCTACTAGACATTCAAAATGTTACTGTAGTTGATGAAAACGGAACAGATGTAACAGGCAATGGTCAAGTAAACATTGATGGAAACAACGTTTCGTTTGACTTAGCGAAGAAAGATGGCGACTTCTCGTATCTAGCAGGTCATACGTATACAATGACGATTACGACAAAAATCAAAGATAGTGCGACAAACGAAGAATTAGCGCCATTTGTTAAAAATGGGGGTATTCCAAATAGTGCGAGCCTAACATTTGGTGAAACATCTAAAACAATCTATTCGGAAAAACCAACAGTAACACCACCACTTGATTATCCTGCTGGTAATCTACCTCATACAGGTGATACCGACAACATGATTTGGATACTTGCTGGTGCACTTGTACTACTAGGCACGCTTACGCTTGTAGCGCGCAGAAAACGTAACAATAACGCTTAACACAACAATAGCTAGGCAAGAGTGTCTTGCCTAGCTATTTTTTGAAAGGAAATAAAAAATTGAAAAATAATGAGCCCGAAACATATCCAAGGATTCAAAAGAAGTCGCTAAAGGAACAAGAAGCGATTATTCAAGCCTATTTAAAAAATAAAGAGGTAAGTTTTCATTGTAAGAAGTGTGGTTATCATTTTACAATTCAACAAAAAATGCAAAATGTAAGCTGTCCAAAATGTCGAACAACTTTTCATCGCAATTTTAAAAAGAAAGTAGAGATTCAAAAATGAAGAAACGTAATAAATGGTATTTGTTCATTATCGTTGTCAGTGTAGTTTTGATTGGATTTGGAGGCTACTGGGCGTTTAATTTTAAAGAAGAAGCTACTAGTGCAGTTGTAGACAACATGAAAGTACAAGTATTAAGTCAAGAAACGACAGATCAAGTCGGGACTTCTGAGTGGAAAAAGAAAGCAACAGGAACATTTCTCATCTTAGATGCTGAAATGACCAATCAAGCTAATAAAGAGCAACCGGCTAGCCTATTGACATTTAAAATAAAAGATACAAAAACAAAAAAAGAATATCCATTATCTGAAAGCGCAACAATTTCAAACGCTTTAAATAAAGACGGGAAAATGAAAGATGTCTTTTTCTTGAGTACTTTAGCAAAGGGAGAAAGTAAAGAAGGACAACTCGTTTTTGAAATGCCTGCAAAAGCAGCAAAAGCAGATAGTCTGGAACTTGTTATTTCAAGCACAAAAACAGCTCAACAAAAATCGATAAAAATACAGAATTAATCTGTTTTAAATAAGGGAGTCACTAAGTTATGAAATTCCGAATTACTTGCTATTTGCTAATCTGGATTGGTGTTCTTCTTTTTAGTATACCTTTTCTGAAAAATGAATACCTAACTTACCAGACGACTAAATATGATGTAACGCAGTATACAAGTCAAGAACTTGCAGCAAATGAAGATAAGGCGGGCACAGAAGCTCCTAAGAGCAATACGCCTGCAGATATACAGCCACCATCCGTAAAAGGCATATCGAAATCAGCGACGCACAACTATTCGGAGGATGTTGTTGGCGGAATTAGCATACCGGAGCTCCATATCCAGCTACCGATATTACAAAAAATGACAAACGAAAATTTATATGTAGGTGCAGCTCCGGTGGTTAGTGACCGGAAAATGGGAGAGGGTAACTATGTTTTAGCCGCCCATCATATTCACCGAGAGAATGCTTTCTTTGGTCCTCTTATGAATGCAAAAAAGGGAGAAAAGGTTTATCTCCAAGACGACACATTTCAATACAGCTACCAAATTTCAAACGTAAAAGTAGTTCCAGAAACGAATACAAATGTGTTGAAACAAACGGAAAAGCCTACACTTACGCTTATTACTTGTGACAAACCAACAGCAACAACAAATCGCCTCATTGTAACGGCAGACTTAGTACAGAAACTCTCATTAACTCAAGTAAGTAAGAGCGAAATGGTTTTTCAAACGAAAACAATGCCAACCTTTAACTTTTGGACAATCATTATCGGAATAAGTGTTATTTTTATAGTTGGCCTCTTAATTGTGATTATGTGGAGAAAGCCTAAAAAGAATAAATAACCTAGGCCTCAATTAGTTTAGAATAAAATGAAAAGGAGTCTCGCGTATTGGAGTCTCCTTTTTGCTTGCCGAAAAATGGGTGAAAACAAAATTATCATCGCAAACCTATTGTGAGAGATTTAAAAATTGTTTCACGTGAAACATTATGGTAGATTTAGTTGCCATGAAATGCCGAAGCGGTCTGATACCCATGCGAATTTTTGGCTAAATCCGTAGTTATCTAGAGGCATTAAAACTTTGCCATCTGCGGAAAGTAGGGCAAGATAGGATTCGAGTTCTTCTAAATCCTCACAGTTAATGAAAAAAGAAGTAGATGGGGTGAAATCAAAATCGTGTTTAACGCTGCTATCGCTTATGAAAATTTCTAAATTATGGATTTTGATTTTCCCAAGCATGATGCCATCAGCTTCATTTGGCTGTTTATTTATGAAGAGTATCTCCGCATCACGAAAAGTTTCTAAATAGAGCTGTATCGCCTGTTCAGCCGCTTTATTTTGGAACATTAGAAAAGAATTGATTTCTTTCAACTGAATTCCTCCTTCTAAAAACGTCTTTTTTTGCATTATAACATGGCTAATAATGTGTGAAAAGTCGCTAGAAAAAGTGTATGATTGAAAAGGAATAGGGAGGTTGAATTGGATGAGCCCTAGAGGGAAGTTTTATATGTATGCGGTTGTGAATGCAGCGCCATTTTTGCCATATCTACTATTTATTTTAGTCGGAAATGAGTACGAAGGCTGGCTAAACGGCTATGCCGCACTTATTATTTTTTACGTGTTTAATTACACAGGAACATTTTTATTTAACGCATTCGGTAGAAGAATGAACGCCAAACAGCATTTATTGCTACTTTTATGCATGGGCATATTCGGTTCGCTAATTGCCACGCTTGCCCCGTTCGCAACATTTTGGATTGAAATCGGTGCCGTTTTTATCGGAATTTCAAGCAGTATGATTCTGCCACTTTACATTACTTTGCAATATCACGAGCGATTTTTTTATGGGAGAAAAATGAGCAATAAAAATTACTTAGCTGCGCTTTCTGTTCTCCTTGTCGCAATTTGTGCCGCAATCTTCCTCGTGAAGTTTACTTTTCCATGGGTGGCGTTCTTATTTTATGCGCTACTTTTAGTTGTGACTTTCTATTTTGTTTACAAATTGCCAAATTATGAAGTGGGGAGAATTGAAAAAACCGGCTTTTTAATGCGCCCATTTATTATTTTTCTTGTGTTTTCAGTCATCATTTTCGTTATAAAGGGTGTCCGAACAACTGATTTGGCAAGCCTAGTAACCCTTGCAGTTCTAGCCTGCCTAGTAGGGATTATCATCTTAACCGTGACGCTTATTCGCTTCCGTCCTGTTTTAAAACTATCCGTGCTAGTTCACTATTTTTCACTTGGTCAAGGAATGGCCGTTAGTTTTGCCCTCTTATATGGGACGTTTTACTCTTTAGCAGAGCAAAATTTCAATTACATGATGTTTAGAATTTATTTAGTGTATTTTTTCGGCATTATATTTTCACTGCTATTTGAACCGTTGTTTAAGAAATTTTGGAAAAAGCGCCCGATTTTGGAGCTATACGCGATAGGAATAGCTATTGGGGTAGTCTGTATGGTTTTCCCATGGACGATTTCAATTGGCGTTTTCATTATAGGCATGTTTTCTTCAATGACGGGCCGGTTTTTAAATCGGCAGGCGTATAGTCATTCGTCGGACGCGATGAAAGACGCGAGTTTGTTGCTCCGAAGTCGTTGGAATAAATTAGGCAGTATTGCACATCAAATTACATTGGTGTTCTTGCTTTTCCTAGGGAGCCTTTTTTCTGAAAAGTTGACGATCACAAATGTTGTCTACGCGCTCGGCGGTAAAGGAAATTTTGAGCATGCTTTTCTCCCAGATTTGCTTTTTGCTGCTGGTGTAATTGCACTTGCGATTATGAGTTACTGGTTTATCGGGATAAAAAAATATGTAAAAAGTGTTAAAAAGTAAACACCTAAGCTCGTTTGCTTGACGCATAATGGACTTTGGCATAATCTGAACGAGAGGTGAGGGAAATGGCGATTATACATGCGAAAGAAGAGGAACTTGACGAATTAATTTCCAATCATCCGAGAATATTATTGAATTTTTGGGCGGAATGGTGCGCACCGTGCCGATGTTTTTGGCCAACGCTAGACCGATTTTCTGAGATGGAAGGCGAATTTATTCAAGTTGTGAAGGTAAATATAGATAAAGAAAGACCACTTGCGGAGCGTTTTCAAGTGAAAGGGATTCCGAATTCCATCGTAATTGTGGATGGTGAAATAAAAGGGAGTATTGCGGGAATTGTAAGTTGCGAGGAGCTTCGTAGTCGCGTAAAAAGTTTCATTTAAAAAGCCACATGTCATTCAGCGACATGTGGCTTCTTTTTTTATTTAAACGTACGGAAACGTTTTTCGTCATCGATAAATTCTTTTTCACCTGGTTCAGCGACAATGTTACCAAATGGCATTTGTGCGCGTAAGTTCCAGTTTGCTGGAAGGTTAAACTCAGCTTGTACAGCATCATCAATTAAGGGGTTGTAATGTTGCAAGGACGCGCCAATTCCAGCGTTTGCAAGTGCCACCCATACAGAATGTTGCGCGATACCAGTTGATTGTTCAGACCAGATTGGGAAGTTGTCTGCGTATAAAGCGAAGTTTTCTTGTAAGCCTTCGATAACTTCTGTATCTTCAAAGAATAAAACGGTGCCGTAGCCAGCACGGAATGAAGCGATTTTTTCTTCAGTGGACGCAAAGCTTTCAGCAGGAACGATGCTGCGAAGCGTTTCCTCCGTCATATTCCAAAGCTTGTCATGGCTTTCTCCAAAAAGAATAACGGCACGAGAACTTTGGGAATTAAAAGAAGATGGGCTTAATTTAACGGCTTCCTTGATGATGTCCTCGATTTCGTTTTGTGATAAAGAGACGTTTTTGTCTAAAGCATAGATGGAACGGCGAACTTTAATTGAATCTAAAAATGTATTTGTCATTGATTAAAACTCCTTTTTAAATGTTATCTACTTACATAAGTATAGCAACTATATTTTTAATTTCAACTATAAAATTTCGAGAAAAGTTGATGTAAACGCTATCTATGTTGTGGTTCTAAATGAAAAAAATTTAAAAGTAAGAATAAAAAGCTTGCAAAAAAGAACGTTTGTTCGTATAATGAAATTAGGAAGAGGTGATGATAATGGTTTATGCTTTGCCGCTAAAAGAAATTGAATTTGATACCAGTCTAGCGTCTTTAAAAGTGCGTCCAGTGCGCGATGTTGTGGAACAAGAAAGTTTTCTTATTACACTTCAAGATGCCATAAAACGAGAATGGCTGGTGCGTTTGCAATATTTTGAGGAGGCCGACGTAGCCCATTTAAACTTGGCTCCATTTGAAGATCCGGAAGCTTTTCACGGGTTAGGCTGGGTACGCACGTTAGAGCTTGTGCCTCTCGAATTAGATGAAGTAACGCAGGAGATTTTACTGCAAGATGTACTTGGAATTATCTATGCCGTTCAATTTAGCGATATAGTGAATATTGAATTAATGTAGGGAAATAGCAAGCGACTATCATGGTCGTTTGCTATTTTTTTGTTTAAATTCAAAAGAGCTTCTGCTATAATATACAAAAGTATAAAAAGACAGTTTTTTTAAGCAATTTAAAAAATTGTGGCTAACTTCACAATTTCGAAAGTAGGTGTCTTGTCGAAAAAAACAAAAAAGGCTCATGTCTCACCGGTTGGCGCAAATGATTGGTAACCTTTTGAGAAGAAATACTGGTGATTCGTTTTTTAGTAAAATGACTGTGAACAGGAGAGATGATGAGTGGAGCGTGTCTATAATTTTTCAGCGGGACCGGCAACTTTGCCAGTTCCAGTACTAAAGCAAGTCCAAGAAGAACTATTATCGTATAAAGGATCAGGGATGTCAGTCATGGAGCTAAGCCATAGGTCTGCACTTTTTCAAGAAATTATTGATTCGGCCGAGCAGCAGCTTCGCGAGTTAATGGATATTCCAGATAATTACAAAGTGCTTTTTTTACAGGGCGGTGCAAGTTTACAATTTGCGATGGTGCCTTTAAATTTAGCGCAAGGCAAAAAAATAGAATTTGTGAATACAGGAAGTTGGTCGAAAAAGGCAATTTCAGAGGCTAAAAAGCTGCCGAATGTTACGACTTCCGTCATTGCGTCATCTGAAGATAGAAATTTCAGCTATATTCCAAATATCCCTGCACCGTCTGAAGATGCAGCTTATTTGCATATTACAGCAAACAATACGATTGAAGGAACAGCGATATTTAACGTGCCTAAGACGGGTGATGTGCCGTTAGTTGCGGATATGTCATCGAATATTTTAGCGAGCCACTACGATGTGCGTGATTTTGGACTTATTTATGCGGGTGCGCAAAAAAATATCGGCCCAGCTGGACTTACGATTGTCATTGTTCGCGAGGATTTAATTGGGGGGGCGGAGAACTTGTCTTCTATGCTTGATTATCAGGTGATGGCAGATGATGGGTCGATGCACAATACGCCGCCTACGTTTGCGATATATGTGGCGAAACTAGTATTCGAATGGATTAAGGCGCAAGGTGGTGTGAGCGGCATGGAGGCTTTGAATCGCCGAAAAGCAGGTCTGCTTTATTCGTATATCGATGAATCGAATCTATTTAGCTCACCTGTTGAGCCGTCTGTTCGTTCGCTGACAAATATTCCTTTTACGACCGGTGACGCAGAACTAGATCAAGCGTTTATAAAAGAGGCTCTAAAAAAAGGTTTTGTGAATTTAAAAGGGCATCGTTCGGTTGGCGGAATGCGGGCGAGCGTGTACAATGCGTTTCCAATTGAAGGCGTTGAGGCGCTTGTTGCTTTTATGAAGGATTTTGCACGTAGCCATGAAGGGGGAAAGGTTCATGTTTAATATTGAAACGTTAAATGCGATTGCCGATGAGGGGTTAAGAACTTTTGATTTGGAAAAATATGTGCTTGATGCGAATGCGTCCCCTGATGGTATTTTACTTAGAAGTTATGGTCTGCACGATTATGATTTCCCAGAATCATTAAAGGCGATTGCGCGCGCTGGTGCGGGTGTGAATAATATTCCGCTTGAAGTCTGCTCGGAGCGCGGTATTGTCGTATTTAATACGCCTGGAGCCAATGCAAATGCGGTGAAGGAGTTAGTGCTTGCGAGTTTATTTATGGCGGCTCGGCCGATTATCGAGGGCAACATTTGGGTGCAAGGAATCGATGACGAGGATGTTGAAACGAAAGTAGAAGCGGGCAAAAAGGCTTTTTCTGGAACGGAGCTTTATGGGAAAAAATTAGGTATTATTGGACTTGGCGCGATTGGTGCACTGGTTGCCAATGATGCGGTGGCGCTCGGTATGGATGTCGTTGGCTTTGACCCGTATGTTTCGGTGGACACGGCATGGAAGATTTCAAAAGACGTCAAACGTGCTATCACACTTGAAGAAGTTTTAGCGACATGCGACTATATTACGGTTCATGTTCCGCTGCGCGACAATACGCGCGAAATGTTCAATGCGGAAACCTTGCTTTTATTAAAGCAAAACGCCGTGTTGCTTAACTTCTCCCGCGGGGAACTTGTGAATCAAGACGCAATTTGTGAGGCGCTAGAAGCCAATCAATTGCGCATGTATATTACTGACTTTGCAACCAAGCAGCTGCTTCAAACGGAAAAAGTTCGCGTCCTACCTCACCTTGGTGCTTCAACGGAAGAAGCGGAAACCAATTGTGCGCTGATGGCGTCCCGCGAATTACAATATTTCTTAGAAACAGGTAGCATCAAAAATTCGGTGAACTATCCAGCGGTTGATATGCCCTATAACGGGCATCCGCGAATTGGTGTGTGCCACCGCAATATCCCGAACATGGTTGGACAAGTGACGACGATTGTCGCGAATCATGCGATGAACATTATGGATTTAACGAACCGTAGCCGCGGCGATTATGCATATACGCTAGTCGATATGGACCGAAATGATTCCAATAGTTTAGAAGCAATCAAGCTTGAATTAGAAGCTGTTGGTGGCATTTTGCGTGTGCGAATTATCGAGCCTTTAGGCGTTACGGTATAAATTATTTCCCGGGAAATAATGGAGCCTTGAGAAATTTCTTGAGGCTTTTCAAATTTAGGAGGAAAACTAATGGTGAATGTACGACCGTTTCAGGCAGTAAGACCGAATGAAAATGTAGCGAATAAAATGGCGTCCTTGCCATACGATGTTTTAAGTAGTGCAGAAGCAAGGGTGCTAGGCGATGCGAATGAATATTCATTTTTACATATTGATAAAGCGGAAATTGATCTTGAGAAATCATTATCGCCGTATGATGACTTGGTTTACTTAAAAGCGAAAGAAAATTTACGGGCGTTTTTACAAAAAGAATGGTTGAAAAAAGATGTTCGTGCGGGTTTTTACATTTATGAACTGGAGATGAATGGGCGCACGCAGACGGGGATTGCAGCAACGACGGCGATTGACGACTATATTTCTGGGAAGATTAAAAAGCATGAGTTCACGCGGGAGGAAAAGGAGCTCGACCGGATTCGTCATGTTGACACTTGTGATGCGAATACGAGTCCGATTTTTTTGACGTACCGTGGAAAAGCAGAAATCAATGCTGTGATTCAGCAATTTAAGGCTGAAAACGACCCTATTTATGATTTTACAAGCTTTCACGATGTGGCACACAAGGTTTGGCATATTGATGATGCGGACATTGTCGCAAGCATTTCGGCGGCATTCGCGTCCATTCCGGCGCTTTACATTGCGGACGGTCACCATCGCACGGAATCGGCTGTTAAGGTAGGATTAAAACGGAGGGAGGCGCACCCGAATGAAGGGCCAGACGCGGAATTCAATTTCTTTTTAGCTGTCTTATTCCCGGCTGAAGAACTCGAAATCCTCGACTACAATCGCGTTTTAAATGTACCTATCCCGACCGATTTCTTCGACCAACTAAAAGCGCGTTTTGACATCACAGAAAAACAATCTGCGCCGTTTAAACCAAGCGCGCCAAAACAAATTGGACTTTACACAGGCGGCAATTGGTACGGCTTAACCGCCAAAAAAAGTCGCATACCGAATGATGTCATCGGCAGCCTTGATGTTTCGATTCTCCAAAATGAAGTGCTCACACCGATTTTCGACATCCGCGATATTAGGCGTGACGACCGCATCGATTTTGTTGGCGGCATTCGCGGCCTTTCCGAACTAGAAAAACGCGTAGATAGTGGCGAATTTTCTATTGCCTTCGCCATGTACCCGCCAACAATGAATGACCTACTAAGCGTGGCAGACGCCAATGAAATTATGCCACCAAAATCCACATGGTTTGAACCTAAACTATTAAGCGGTCTTTTTGTCCACGAACTAGAAAGTAAATTAGACTGATGATAATCTTCATCAGTCTAATTTTAAAAAAACGGTTGTTATTCACATGTGGATAAGTTAAAATAGTAGATATTAAATTTTATAACTTGTGAATAGCAAGCTTTGGTGAAAGCAGAGCGAACTGTTGAGTGCAAATGAAAATTTATTCAAACTAAATTTATCCGTTTTGTTGCGGAGAAAGGTGGGGTAGAATGGATTTTGATACTATTGCTGCGATCTCAACACCGCCAGGCGAGGGTGCCATTGCAATTATTCGATTAAGCGGTGATGAGGCGATTCCAGTAGCGGATCGTATTTTTTATGCCAAAAAACGGCTTAGTGACGCAGAAAGTCATACCATTCATTATGGTCATATAAAAGAAGAAGGCGAAACAATTGAAGAGGTGATGGTCTCGGTTATGCGTGCGCCACGGACGTTTACACGTGAAGATGTTGTGGAGATCAATTGCCATGGTGGCATCGTATCGGTGAATCAGGTGTTGCAGCTCCTACTAAGAAGTGGCGCTCGCCTAGCTGAACCAGGAGAGTTCACAAAACGCGCCTTTTT
Organism: Listeria sp. ILCC797; assembly: GCF_900186185.1. NCBI lineage: Bacteria > Bacillati > Bacillota > Bacilli > Caryophanales > Listeriaceae > Listeria > Listeria sp. ILCC797. The sequence goes on along the minus strand of NZ_FYBS01000007.1, from coordinate 39,127 downwards.
AAACGGAAGAATTGATTTATCACAAGCGGAAGCCGTGATGGACTTAATTCGAGCGAAAACGGACAGAGCGATGGGTATTGCGCTCAAGCAAATGGACGGCAATTTGTCGCGCTTAATACGGAGCCTTAGACAGGAAATTTTAGACGCGCTAGCGCAAGTCGAGGTGAACATCGACTACCCAGAATACGACGACGTGGAAGAAATGACCGTGAAAATGCTACTCGAGAAAACGCACCTCGTGAAAGCGTCGGTGAACCAGTTGCTTCAAACCGCAAGTCAGGGGAAAATTCTACGAGAAGGTCTTGCGACGGCCATTATCGGCCGACCAAATGTGGGGAAATCATCGCTTTTGAATCAGCTCATTCAGGAAGATAAAGCGATTGTCACGGACATCGCAGGAACGACGCGTGACATCATTGAAGAGTACGTGAATGTGCGCGGCGTGCCGCTTCGCTTGATTGATACGGCGGGCATTCGCGAAACCGAGGATATTGTAGAAAAAATCGGGGTAGAACGATCACGAAAAGCTCTCGCAGAAGCCGATTTTCTGTTGCTCGTTTTGAACCAAAATGAACCGCTAACGAAAGAGGACGAGGCGCTTTTTGAAGCCGCACGCGGAACCCGTTTTGTTGTCGTGTTAAACAAAACCGATTTAGAACGCAAAATAGATATCGCTAGCGTCACGCGTTTAGCAGGCGGGCAACCAGTCGTAGAAACATCCATGTTAACGGACGGCGGCATTGTGGAGCTTGAGGAAGCAATTAAAACGCTCTTCTTCACTGGCGAAATTGATGCTGGAGATGCGACGTATGTTTCAAACGTGCGCCACATCGCCTTGCTTCATCAGGCGTCAGACGCGCTAGACGCTGTCATTTTAGGTGTTGAAACAGGCATGCCAGTTGATATCGTGCAAATTGATATGACCCGCGCCTGGGACTTGCTAGGCGAAATTACAGGCGACTCGGTACAGGACGAATTATTAGATCAATTATTTAATCAGTTTTGCCTTGGAAAATAAGGAGTGAAATAGATGCAAATTTATGATGCAGGACAATATGATGTTATTGTCGTTGGAGCTGGCCACGCAGGCGTTGAAGCAGGCTTAGCTAGCGGGCGTATGGGCGCAAAAACGCTCATGCTCACAATTAATTTGGATATGGTGGCATTCATGCCGTGTAATCCGTCTGTCGGCGGTCCCGCAAAAGGCGTTGTCGTACGCGAAATCGATGCGCTCGGCGGCGAAATGGGACGTAACACGGATAAAACGTATGTGCAAATGCGCATGCTAAACACCGGAAAAGGCCCAGCAGTGCGCGCGCTCCGTGCACAGTCGGACAAATGGGATTATCAGCACGAAATGAAGCACACCATCGAAAAAGAGCCTAATATTACGCTAAAGCAAGGTCTCGTTGATCGCCTAGTCATCGAAGACGGAGTTTGCAAAGGTGTCATTACAAATGGCGGTGCAAAATACACGGCGGATGCTGTCATTTTAACGACGGGTACTTTTTCGCGCGGTGAAATTATTGTCGGCGAACTAAGATATTCCAGTGGTCCAAACAATCAGCAACCGTCCGTCAAGCTGTCCGAACACTTGGAGGAATTAGGCTTCATTTTAAGACGTTTTAAAACGGGCACCCCTCCGCGTGTCAAATCAAGTTCGATTGATTATTCGCAAGCAGAAATTCAACCGGGAGACGAAAACCCGCGTTCATTTAGCTTTGAAACAACTAGCATGGTGCTTGACCAATTGCCGTGTTGGCTCACTTACACAAATGAAGGCACACATACCATTATTAATGAAAATTTAAGTCGCTCGCCAATGTTTACAGCCACGAAAAAAGGAACGGGCGCGCGTTATTGCCCGTCCATTGAAGACAAAATCGTGCGTTTTAGTGATAAGCCGCGCCATCAAATCTTCCTTGAACCGGAAGGTCGCAACACTGAAGAAGTTTATGTCCAAGGGCTTTCAACGAGCTTGCCAGAAGACGTTCAAGAAAAAATGCTTCGGACGATTCCGGGGCTTGAAAATGTTGAAATGATGCGTGTGGGCTACGCGATTGAATATGATGCGGTGATGCCTGACCAGCTCTGGCCATCGCTTGAAACGAAACTTATTCCGGGCTTGTTTACAGCCGGACAACTGAACGGCACGAGTGGTTATGAGGAAGCGGCCGGTCAAGGCCTGATGGCGGGAATTAACGCTTGCCGCAAGGTGCAAGGCAAGGACGCAATTATTCTAGGCCGCGACGAGGCGTATATTGGTGTTTTAATTGATGATTTGGTTACAAAGGGGACGGAGGAACCGTACCGTCTATTGACCTCTCGCGCAGAATACCGTTTACTGCTACGCCATGATAATGCGGATTTGCGCTTAACGGAAATTGGACATGAAATTGGTTTGATTTCGGATGCTCGCTACGCTCGCTTCCTAGAAAAGAAAGCCGAAATTGAAGCAGAAATCAGACGCCTCCAAAAGACGCGAATTAAGCCGACTGAGGAAGTCCAAGCGATGCTACGCAGTTTAGGTAGCGCCGAACTTAAAGATGGTATTTTAGCCGCAGATTTCTTGCGCCGTCCAGAATTGACATACGAAAAAATCATCCAAATTGTTCCACGTGAAACAATTGCTTCACCGGATGTTGCAGAACAAGTGGAAATTCAAATCAAATATGAAGGCTACATCGAAAAGTCCTATCAGCAAGTTGAAAAAATGAAGCGCATGGAAGATAAGAAAATCCCTGAAAATATTGATTATGACGCGATTTTCGGACTTGCGACAGAGGCGGTTGAAAAGCTCAAAAAAATTCGACCACTTTCCATCGCACAAGCCAGCCGAATTAGCGGCGTTAACCCAGCAGATATTTCCATTTTGCTCGTTTATATTGAACAAGGAAAAATTGCGAAAGTGAAATAAGCTTAAGAAGCATTTAAACAGGTTTTAGCTTGGCTGATTCCGATTTAAATGCTTTTTTTGTTGGTATAGTCTAACAAGAATGCCCGAGTTATGATAAAATAAAATGGAAAATGATTGGAAAAGGGGAAGAAAATGAATCCAGAACAATTTAAGGCTGCTCTTGCTGAAAAAGGCATTCTTTTAAATGAAGATCAAATGAATCAATTTGATTGTTACTATAAAACGCTGGTCGAATGGAATGAAAAGATGAATTTAACCGCAATCACTGAAAAACAAGACGTGTATTTGAAACATTTCTATGATTCGATTTCGGCTGCTTTTTTTGTAGATTTTACAAATGTTAAATCTGTCTGTGATGTTGGGGCGGGCGCTGGTTTTCCAAGCATTCCACTTAAAATTTGCTTCCCACACCTTGAAGTTAGCATTGTCGATTCCCTCGCGAAACGAATTACATTTTTGAATCATTTGGCGGAACAAATGCAACTTGGAAATGTGAATTTCTATCATGACCGTGCGGAAACATTCGGCCAAAACAAGGCACACCGGGCGCAGTTTGACCTCGTAACAGCTCGTGCCGTTGCGCGAATGAGTGTGTTGTCGGAGCTATGCTTACCGCTTGTGAAAAAAGGCGGAGTTTTCCTTGCGATGAAGGCACAGCAGGCGGAGCAGGAGCTCGAAGTGGCTGCAAAGGCAATTTCTCTTTTTGGGGGAAAAGTGACGAATCATTTTGCGTTTGAACTTCCAGTTGAGCGAAGCGAACGAAATATATATGTCATTGAAAAAACAAAGGAAACACCGAATAAGTATCCGCGTAAGGCGGGAACGCCGAATAAACAACCGATTGAGTAATGTTTTTCATTCTGCTAAAATAGAGGTAGGACTTAAAATGAGCGAACGAAGCTTGGAAAGGACGAAACTGCATGGCTTTTTCACTATTTGGAAAAAAGGATAAAAATGAGAATAACGAAGCCGAAGAAATGAGTTTGCAAAAACATGTTGAAGAGCTGTCAATTGATTCCATTATACCTAACCAATTTCAACCGCGAACGGTTTTTAATCAAGATAAAATTGAAGAATTGGCTGAAACCATCCAAATTCACGGTTTAATTCAGCCCATCGTAGTGCGCGAAATAAAAGATGGCGGCTATGAAATTATTGCTGGAGAAAGAAGGTATCGTGCGGCACGCCATTTAAATTTAGAAAAAATCCCTGCGATTATTCAGAATTTTAATGATGATGATACGGCTGCGATTGCATTAATTGAAAATTTGCAGCGCGAACAGTTGACGCCAATTGAGGAAGCGAAAGCGTATGATGCGCTTCTTGATATGCAAAGTGTGACGCAAGGCGATTTAGCGAAACAAGTTGGGAAGAGCCAATCGGCTATTGCGAATAAACTACGGCTTTTGAAGTTGCCTAAAGAGGTTCAGGACGCGGTTTTGGTGAAAGATATTTCTGAGAGGCATGCGCGTGCGCTTCTCGCTCTTGAAACAGAGGCGCAGCAAACATTGGTTTTAAACGAAATTATCAAGCAAAATTTTAATGTGAAACAAACCGACCAACTTATTCAAGAAATTTTAACAAAAAAAGAAGAAGCTCCTAAGCCTAAAAAGCCACAAATTCGGGCTGTCAGTAAGGATGTTCGCATTGCGCTTAACACGATTAAAGAATCTGTTCAGCTGGTTCAAAAAAGTGGGTTAGACTTAGAAGTTAAAGAGCAGGAATCCGAGGAATTTTTTGAGATTACGATTCAGATTCCAAAAAATAAATCATAGGGAGGAATCTGTTATGAAAATCGTGAAAATTATTTGGCATATTATCGGAATTAGTTGCGCGGCAATGATTTTACCATCATTCGTATCTTCTATTACAACGGCTATCTTGAGCTTGCAACCGCAACGCATGGTTATTTTCTTTATGTACCCGATGTTGACGAGTCGTGCGGCGTCTGAAGTGAGCACGGCAAGAGCATTTTTAAATATGGGATTAGGTTATTTAATGTACATTGTTGCTTTCGTATATATTATCCTACTCGTACGTGATATTTATGGCTGGTATAAAAAAGCGAAAAAGTACGATGCAGCAAACAACTAGAGGCAATCTTGCAAGGGATTGTTTTTCTTTTTTTAGGGTATAGAAAAAGGAAAATGTAAAAAACAGATAAGAGATAAAGGAGGGAGCGGGTTAACCGCGCAGGTGTATGACTAAAATTGTTTTTGTAAAAGACGAACAAGGTGAATTTCAAGCGTATGACTTTGTACGCAACTTAATTCTTGAAGAACCTTTGATGGCAACGTTACTTCTTCAAGGGCTGTTACAATTGGAACAAGCGGAAACAAGAAAAATGAGTACTGGCAAGCAAATTTTACCAGATATTCATCTTACGATAGGGAAGAGCCAAGCGTATTCCCTGCAAAGCACGCGTATTGAAACGTCCATCGACCAACCTATTCAAGAAATGAAAATTCATTTTAAAGATAAAAACTGCCGCCTTATTTATTTTACTGCTTTCTCAGAATCTGAAACATACTACTGTTTTGCTAAAGGATATTTCAAAGATAAGAACCCATTTACAGATAACATGGGAGCTTATCGTGAGGAAGCAAAACGAATTTTCCTAAGTCGTGTAAAGGCCGAGCTAAGCATTGGTATGAGCGACTATGATTTTAACACTTTAAAAGAACTTGCGTATGAAAACGAAGGTATCGTTCACTATTTAGATAGTTTTTCTGCGAGACTAGGTCAATTTGTTTTTGCCAAGCGAATTGCTAAGAAGTGGTCTCAACTTGATATGGCGCTAAAATCAGACTTATCGCCAACAATTATCGAGCGTATTGAAGCAGGAGATCCAGATTTGACTTTGCGTATGTATCAAAAGGCTTGGCAGGCACTGGAAGTTAAGGCAACATTTAATTTAAATGAAATCTCAGCGAAATAATATGCTATAAATCCTTTAAGGGCGCCCTTTGCGGCGTCTTTTTATGTGTTGTAAAACAATGGAATCCAGTTGAAATGTTTCACGTGAAACATTTTTTTGAAGAAATATAAGACGAAATCAAAAAGTTTTGGTAAAATAGAAAAGAAGATATATATTTCAGCAAGTAGATAAGGGTTGGTGAGAAAAAAGTGACCAAAGTTATTGCATTAGCAAATCAAAAGGGTGGTGTAGGAAAGACTACATCTTCAGTTAATTTGAGTTCAAGCCTGGCTTTCTTAGGAAAGAAGGTTTTGCTTGTGGACATTGATCCACAAGGGAATGCTTCGAGTGGAGTGGGCATTAATAAAGGCGAGATTACAAATTGTGTTTATAATGTTCTCGTTGATGATGTTCCAATTCAAGAAGTTAGACAGAAGACAGAATTAGATAATCTGGATGTCGTTCCGGCTACTATTCAGCTTGCTGGGGCAGAAGTGGAATTGGTACCAGCTATCTCTAGAGAAATCCGGCTTAAAAAAGCAATTGATACGCTGAAAGAAGAGTACGATTACATTATAATTGATTGTCCACCATCATTAGGACTATTAACTTTAAATGCGCTCACTGCATCAGATTCTGTGCTTATTCCAGTTCAATGCGAATATTATGCGCTAGAAGGGCTTAGCCAGTTGTTAAATACAATCCGAATTGTACAGAAGCATTTAAATGCAGATTTGCAAATTGAGGGAGTACTTCTAACCATGCTAGATGCGCGAACGAATTTAGGTCTTCAAGTCATTGAAGAAGTTAAAAAATATTTCCAAAATAAAGTGTTTGATATAATCATTCCGAGAAATATTCGACTTAGTGAAGCGCCTAGCCACGGGAAACCGATTCTTCTATACGACGCAAAATCAAAAGGGGCAGAAGTTTATTTAGAACTAGCGAAGGAAGTGATTTCGCATGGCTAAAGGCCTTGGTAAAGGTATAAATGCACTTTTTAATACAGTGGATACGAATGAAGAAGCAGTTGTTTTTGTTGCAACTCAGAAAATCGAAGCAAATCCATTTCAGCCAAGAAAGAATTTTGATAAGAAGGCCATCAATGAATTGCGGGATTCAATTAAGACGCACGGTGTTTTACAGCCCATTATTTTACGCCAAATTGATGACAAGTATCAAATTGTAGTAGGTGAACGACGTTTCAGAGCTTCCAAAGCGGCGAATTTAGAAGAAATACCAGCTGTTGTACGCCAACTTAGCGATGTTGAATTAATGGAGCTTTCCGTTATAGAAAACTTACAACGTGAAGACTTGTCTCCGCTAGAAGAGGCCGAATCATACGCATTTTTAATGGAGAATTTAAAATTAACACAAGCCAGATTAGCGGAACGAGTTGGGAAAAGTCGTCCGTATATTGCTAATTTTATCAGGTTGTTAACTTTACCAGATGAAGTTCAAGATATGCTGCGAGATGGCTCGTTATCAGTTGGACATAGTCGGGCGTTGCTAGGTTTAAAAGCAAAGAAAAACATTTTACCGCTTGCGAAAAAAACGGTGAAAGATGGCTTGACTGTTAGACAGTTAGAGAAACTAGTTACGGAAACAAATGAGAATGTTTCACGTGAAACATTAAAGCCTAAGAAGATACCAGCTTATATTCGCGAAAGTGAAGATCAATTGCGGAGTAAATTTGGAACAGCAGTTAATATTAAACGCCGAGATAAAAAAGGAAAGATTGAAATCGAATTTTTGTCGGACGACGATTTGAACAGGATTTTAGATATTTTAGATATCGATTTGGATTAAAGGAGTTCTTGGAAGGGTGAGTGAGTTTGGATAAATTAGATTTTGGTTTAAACGATATTGTTGAAATGAAAAAACCTCACCCTTGTGGGGAAAATAAATTTCAAATTATTCGGATGGGAATGGATATTCGGATAAAGTGTGTTGGTTGTGGGCATAGCGTGATGCTGCCAAGAAGAGAGTTTGAGCGTAAAGTGAAGAAAATAGTTGCAAAATTTGAAGAATCTGGATCTTAGAATCTAGATTCTTTTTTTAAGTTGAAATAGTTGAATAATTAAATGGCCTACCTTACACTATAATTAGTATCATTTAATAATTATTTTAAACAGATGGAGGGGTTAACATGAATGATAAAAAAGATTTGACAACAAATCAAGGTGTCCCGATTGGTGATAATCAAAACTCGATGACTGCGGGACTCAAAGGACCTACTTTGCTAGAGGATTATGTATTAATTGAAAAACTAGCCCATTTTGATAGAGAACGTGTTCCAGAGCGTGTTGTGCATGCGAGAGGAGCAGGCGCACACGGGAAATTTGTTGTTAAGAATAGTATGAAAAAATATACTATGGCGCACTTTCTTCAAGAAGAAGGACAGGAGACCGAAGTGTTTGCTCGTTTTTCAACAGTTATTCACGGATTGCATTCTCCTGAAACGCTTCGAGACCCGCGCGGATTTTCAGTTAAGTTTTATACAGAAGAAGGGAACTATGATTTTGTAGGTAATAATTTACCAGTTTTCTTTATTCGTGATGCTATTAAATTTCCAGATGTAATCCACTCGCTTAAGCCAGATCCGCGAACAAATATTCAAGACCCAAACCGTTATTGGGACTTCATCAGTTTGACGCCAGAAGCGATTACGATGATTACATACTTATTCAGTGACGAAGGAACACCTGCTTCTTATAGGGAAATTAGGGGTTCAAGTGTACACGCGTTTAAATGGATAAACGAAGAAGGAAAAACGGTATACGTAAAATTGCGTTGGCAACCAAAAGCGGGGATTGTGAATCTATCAACCGAACAAGCCTCTCAAATTCAGGCGAAAGAATTCAACCATGCGTCACGTGACCTATATGAAGCCATTGAAGCAGGTAATTATCCGGAGTGGGATTTATATGTGCAAGTATTAGATCCAGCTGACCTTGATAAATTTGATTTCAATCCACTAGATGCTACGAAAGACTGGTTTGAAGATGTTTTCCCATATGAATTAGTCGGAACGCTCCAATTAAATCGTAACCCTGAAAATATTTTCGCGGAAACGGAATCGGTTGGATTTAATCCGGGAGTACTTGTAAGAGGTATGCTACCGTCGGAGGATCGCTTATTGCAAGGTCGTTTATTTTCGTATTCAGATACGCAGCGGCACCGTGTGGGACCAAATTATTTGCAATTGCCGATAAATAGCCCGAAAACACCTGTGCAAAATAATCAACGTGATGGGGCAATGCCATTTAAACAACAGACGAGTGGTATTAATTTTGAACCAAATAGTTATGAGACGGAGCCAAAAGAAAATCCAACTTATATTGAGCCAGAGCAAGAAATACGAGGTCATGTTGCTGGCCGCCTTGAAGCGGAGAAGAAAAATAATTTTGGACATGCGAAAGAAGTGTGGCATCGTTATACGGAAGCGGAGCGTGACGCGCTTGTTAAAAATATTGTTGATGACTGGGAAACTGTCCGTGAAGATATTAAAGTGCGCAACTTGCGCAACTTCTATCAAGCTGAACCCGAGTTTGCAGCTCGAGTTGCAGCCGGAACAGGTATTGATTTAGAAAAACATATTACAGATTTAAAATGAAAGTAAACTGACGAGCCGGTTTTAACTGGCTTGTTTTTTTATGGGAGGGTGGTATTTTAGGGGAAAAACCTTTATAATGTTACTTAGTGAAAATAAACGAGACTAACTCGTTTTGTATGTTAATAACTAACAAAGGAGCAATTTAAACATGGCATTAACAGCTGGTATTGTGGGGCTTCCCAATGTAGGGAAATCTACACTTTTCAATGCAATTACGAAAGCTGGGGCGGAAGCAGCCAATTATCCTTTCGCAACAATTGATCCAAATGTAGGAATTGTAGAAGTTCCTGATGAACGTTTAAATAAATTAACTGAACTTGTAGAACCTAAAAAGACGGTACCAACTACGTTTGAATTCACCGATATTGCTGGGATTGTAAAAGGAGCAAGTAAAGGTGAGGGGCTTGGTAATAAATTTTTATCTCACATTCGCCAAGTGGACGCAATTTGTCATGTGACACGTTGTTTTGAAGATGAAAATATTACACACGTTGAAGGCCGAGTTGATCCGCTAGACGATATTTCAACAATCAATTTAGAGCTGATTTTAGCAGACCTTGAAACGGTTGATAAGCGAATTGGTCGTGTGGAGAAACTTGCAAAGCAGAAAGACAAGGACGCTGTCGCTGAATTTAACGTGCTTTCTAAGCTAAAAGATGCTTTTGAGAACGATAAACCAGCACGTGCAGTGGAATTTAATGAAGAGGAAGACAAAATCGTCAAGAACCTTTTCCTTTTAACTAAAAAGCCTGTTCTTTATGTTGCGAATGTGAGTGAAGAAGACGTGGCTGACCCGTCTAGCAATCCTTATGTGCAAAAAGTGCAGGAATTCGCGGCTAGCGAAGGCTCAGAAGTTATTGCAGTATGCGCGCGCGCTGAGGAAGAAATTGCGGAACTTGAAGACGAAGATAAGCGTGAATTTTTAGAGGCACTTGGCATTGAAGAATCTGGCTTGGATAAATTAATTCGTTCTGCATATTCATTACTGGGATTAGCAACGTATTTCACTGCTGGCGTGCAAGAAGTACGTGCATGGACTTTCCGTAAGGGTATGAAGGCGCCGCAATGTGCGGGAATTATCCATACAGACTTTGAGCGCGGCTTTATTCGTGCCGAAGTGGTTGCATATGATGCACTCGTTGAATACGGCTCAGAGCAAGCGGCTAAAGAGGCTGGGAAAGTTCGTCTGGAGGGAAAAGAATACCCCATGCAAGATGGGGACGTTGTCCACTTCCGATTTAACGTATAAAGTGTTTCACGTGAAACAAAAGCTTACTATTTTAGTTAAAACTCGACTGGATTTAGCCGGTCGGGTTTTTCTTTATAGACAATCTTAAACCATATGTAATTTAAATTTAAAACAATAAAAAGACCTCTAAAAAGTTAGAGTTTTTAATCTAAACTTTTAGAGGAATAGGCTCTGCTTTAATTACTTGGAGCTGTGTAGTAAAGTGGAGCAGTTTTTACAGACCTATTTCCAGCTCTATCGACAGCCTGTAAGTTATAGCGATATGTTTCTCCTGGTGTAAGGTTTCGGTCAACAAAAGATAAGCCATCAGTTGTGAAAATTACTATATCATCACGATAGACAACATAATATTCAACATCGGAAGAAGAAGCTCTCCAAGTTATTTTACACGTTAAATCATTTGTTCCAGCTGTTGTGTAGGTTCTAGGGTAACTACAATATATTTGGACATGTCCATTTTTATAAGTAGCGTCGATTCTATATTTATATGTAGTTCCATGTGCAAGACCCATATCATAGAAGCCAGTTCCAGAAGTGGTTCCGATTTTCAGCCCATCTCTATAAATTGTGTAGTAATCAATCTCGCCAGTTGGGGCTTGCCAAGTAAGAAGATAAGTTAAATTATTTTCTGGAACTGCTGCCTCAGCATCTTGTGAAGGTACTACCCAAACAATTGCTGCAACCATTGCTAAAAATAGAAGTGCTGGGAAAAAAGTTTTTTTAATAGTGTTCATGTAAATCCTCCTCTTTTTTTGTGTTGTTTTCTTTTATATATTATCATACGAAAAAATGAAAATCAATAAAATTATATACAAAAATAAAAACGGCATTAAAAAGAGGGGAAAGCCCTAGTCCCAGTCTGTATTCCAACTTTTAGAGTTTTAAGTGAAATAAAAAAGTCTGGTCAAAATAAAAAGCATGCAACCAGTAGGGCCCATTTTCAAAATGGCGTGATTACCGGTTTCATGCTTTTTATTTTTAAAATCTAATTATCTCCAAAAGGTTATTTAAAAAGATAATCGATAATTTTATCACCTGTCGCAACACGTTCACCTTTGTAAGGAAACGCATGCATATGAGTAGCAGGATTGAAATTTAGCTCAATAATCGCTGCATTTAAATAGTCAGTTGGATTAGGTGGCACAATAATATCGACACCACAAATCTTTGCATGGGCAACTTTTGCCGCACGAACAGCCAAATCTTTATAGTAAGAATCCATTTCATCAGTGACGTTAATACTATCACCGCCAGTGCTAATATTTGAGTTTTCCCGGAGATAAACCGTTTGATTTAAATTCGGTATATCCTCCCACATCAACTGCTGCTGCGAAAGCATCAAGGTTTCTTCAGGCCCTTGTTGGATTTTTTCGAGCGGCTTTAAATGATCTGTCCCGCGTAGTGGATCCGAATTTTTCTCCTCCACAAGTTCGCGAATCGAGTGAATTCCGTCACCAACAACGTTAGCCGGAATTCGTTTTAGCACCGCCACCACTTCATCACCCATTACAAGAAAACGATATTCATCGCCAGGAATGAATTCTTCAATCATAATCGCAGAGTCATGGCTAAACGCAATTTTGATAGCTTCTTCAAAAGCTTCTTTTGTGAAAAAGTTTTTAAAAATGCTGATGCCTACACCGTAGTTCGTTGATTTAGGCTTAATCACAATTTGTTTTCCTGCGAAATTTGAATAGCTCAAAAGAGCATCCTCTAGCTCAGTATGATTTTCCCCAAACGGAACGCGAATGTCATTTTCAGCCAAAATGCGTTTTGTCACCACTTTATTTTCCATTACAAGTACCGTCACATAATTATCCTTAGACGTCTTGGTTGCTTGCTTCACAATTTCGCTTTTATCACCAAGTGACAGACGTAAAAAGTTTTCCGACCGGTCTAAAACGTCGACTTTTAAACCTTTCTTCCAGGCAGATTTCCATAAAATTTGCGTAGAAAGTTCCATGTCTTCCGCGCCGATAAAACGGTATGCTTCGGCATCTGCTTCTTCTAGTGATTCCTTAGCGACATTTAAATGAAAGTTTAAATAGCCGAGCTCTTTAATTTTTGTCGCAATTTGGGCGGCAATCGTTTCTGCAGGGTTAGCCAGACGTTCTTTTTGAAGTGAAATGACGTCTTGCAGCTCCTTATCGTCTGGGACAAGCTCTGAAAGGAACGTCGACATTTTGTTTAATTCTAGTAAACCAGCCTCTAAAAATGGAGTTTCCACATGGTCACAACCCATAATAGGTGGTTGTGCAAGGCCGAAAAGTGCAATTTTCTCCTCATTATCATCAGATATCTGCTGATTATCAGGGCAAAGTCGATTATTTTCAGAAAGCAAACCAGTAATTAAGAACAGATGAATAAAATGCAAAGTTTCCTTGGAAATCCCATTTTTCTCAAGTGGATTTAAATCGATTGCGCGAATTTCAATATATTCAACGCCTTGTTCAGCTAGGCTTTCAAGCGTTTGGTCGGTATGGCTATTTTTTAACCGAATAGGATTGTAAAATTCACGCATGCTATTAATTCGACCATTTTCAATGTGGCGAGCAATTGAGGAAATGTAACCATCAAAAGAATCGTAATCAATATGCAAGGAATCCTTGTTTTTATAGCCCGCAGAGCTGTTTCGTAAGGAAATGCCGTCCTTTATAATCCGCGCATTATCCGCAGTTTTCACAGCATCAGGAACGGTCGTAAAGCCGTCCATATAGGCAGGGCCGCCGCCCGTTAAGTAAATCAATAACCAGCGATTTTTCATAAAATATTTGGCCACTTTTAAGTAAATCTGATTTTTAAAAGCCTGAAACGTCTCATTTTCCTTGCGAAACGCTTGAAAAAGCTCTTTCAAAAAATCATCAGAAAAAGAGAAATTGTAATGAATGCCAGATAAAAGCTGGATTTTCTTACCGTACTCCACCGCTAAATGTTCGCGGTAAAGGCGATTTGGATGATCCTTTGTCTGGTATTCGGCAATCGGAATGTCCTCCTCGGCCGGAATAAGGGTAGGGTTGCTGTTTGGCCAAAGCTGCTCATTTTCAGGAAGCGCTAGCGAAACAATATTATGCAAATTTGTAATCGCATTATAAACATCCTCCACAGAATCGCAGACAGGCGTAATCATTTCAACTTGGCTTTCCGAAAAATCGGTTTTAATATATGGATTTTCTTCTTTTGGTCCAAAAATAGAGGGATGCTTGGTTAGCGCTAGATGCCCACTAGGCGTCACGCGTAAGTTTTCCTTTTCCAATCCGAAATGTCCCGAAAAAAGTTGTTTAGCTAAAAGAGGGTTTTTTTTAATAAAAGAAATGTACTGTGAATCTAAGTTAATCATGTTTTCACCTCAGGCGCGTTTATTTTCATACTCAATATTACAACAAAGCGAGTGAATAGTATAACAATTGGTTTGTGAAATACTTTAATAGTTACACTGCTTTCATGTATAATAAATGGGTGAGTATATTTTTGGAAGGAATGGGATATTATGCGCGTAGAAAACATCAAAAAAGTTATTGATAACAACATTGTGTTACAAAATATTTCTTTTGAGTTAAAGCCGGGTGAAATTACAGCGCTTATCGGACGAAATGGTGTCGGAAAAACAACTTTATTCAGCACGATAATAGGGATTTTTTTGCCAGATGAAGGAAAAGTCACAATTGATGGCGAGAATATTTTAAATAAGCCAGCTTTAAAGCGAGAAATCTTCTTTTTAGAAGATAGTATGAATTATTTTAACTCTCATAATGTCAAGACGATTGTAAAACTATACCGCTCAATTTATACGGATTTCGATGAATTTTATTTTCAAGAGCTAATGGAACGTTTTGACATGAAGATGGACACCAAAATCATTTCTTTTTCAAAAGGTAGGAAAGCGTTATTCTTTATGATTTTAGCTTTTTCCTTAAATGTGAAATATTTACTTTTAGATGAGCCGATGGAAGGGCTTGACGTCATGATTAAACGTGACATTTTGAATTTTATTTTAGAGCAGGCGAAGGAGAAACATACAAGCGTTATAGTCGCCTCGCATCGCCTAGACGAGCTTGACGAAATTGCTGACCGTGTTTTACTTCTAAAAGGCGCATCGCTTGAACTGGATTTGTATTTGGAAGAATTTAGGCAGCAGACAATGAAAATTCAAGTCGCTTTTAAAACAAAAGGTGTGCCGGATTTTGTTAAGCAGGAAGCGAAACTGCTTTACCGGAATGGACGAATCTTTACGATTTACGTATCACAAGATAAAGAGGAATTTTTAGAGCGCTTAAAACGAGAACAAGTCCTTCTCTTGGAGGAAATGACCATGACGATGGAGGACATTTTCACCTTTTATTTAGCAGAAGAAAAGATTTCGTACTTAGAGTTATAAGGAGGAAAAAATATGTTTTCAAAAGGATTGTGGTACAAGGAGTGGCAAAGCGCTAGATGGATTTTAGTTCTTCTTGTTATCATGTTTTTTATCGGGATTTTTGGCGGGCTGATGACGGATGCGAATACGTGGGCAGATACGCGCGACTATTATCATTCTGAAAGTTTCCAAAAAGAACAGGAAAGTGACCCCGATTTGCAGCTTTCCAAAGAAGAGATTAAAACGAATTTAACGATTGTTTATTTGAATCCACTATTTCCAGAGTTGGTAAACCCAAAATATGAGGATATAAGTCCTTATTACATATCATTTACAGGATCGATTTTCTTTGACATCATTAAGATTGCTGTCTTTGCTCTTGGATTATTTATCGTTGCCTTTGAGCGGTTCACACGCAAAAATCGCTTTACCGCCATGTTGCCATACAAAAGACGCCACGTTATATCGGTCAAAATGTTGCTAGGCATCAGCGCAATTACAGTCGGTCTCCTCAGTTCTTTAGGGGCGGGAATGCTTTACTTTCAGGCTAAAATACCAGCCGAATATCTTGACTGGGAAAAAACGAAATTGCTTCACGACATTTTAGGAGCCTACCTAAGTTTTATTTTAATTTTCTTAGTAGCCGTCATTATCGGCTTATGTATTGCTTCGCCAGTTGCGAGCGTTTTAATAGGTGTTGGTGCGCTTCTCTTCCCAGTGTTGCTTATCGCCAGCCTAGACAAAATGTATATGATTTTAAATCGCAATAAGGGTGAATTAGATATGTCATCGCTCATTTTACGTGAGGACTATTTGAAAGTCTTCTCGCCGTTTGATATGCAGTTAAAATCAGTCGGCCCGCTTTGGTTTTTCTTTGCACTAATGATTGCATGTGTTATTTTCGCCATTTGGCTATTTAATAACCAAAAATTGGAACGCAATGGCCAATTGTTCGCGTTTGGCTGGGTGAAATGGATTGTGTATTTCTTTTTCGCGCTCAGTTCAGGTTTATTTGTTGCCAATGCTACGGATGGCAATGTAGAAAGTGGTATTTCCTTGTCCCTTTATCTCAGTATTGCGATAGTCGTCCTTTTCATTGCCTTTTTCGCAGCAATATGGATTGTTCGGCGCTATAATGCGTATTTCCAAATGGCAAAATCAAGTTGAAATAATATCGCGTTTTAGAAAAAGTTTAGGTATAATAGAGTTTGTAGGAAAAGAATTCAGCTTGAAAATTAGGAGGAATTAATTTAGTGACTACTGAAACGACAAACATTTCTTTAGCCGAGCAAAAAGAAAAGCTCACAAAAAAGAACTTGCAATATGTACAAGAAGTTGAAAAACATTTACGTCAGACGGGTTACCCAGAAGTACAGCAAGAAAGTATTCTTATTGAAATGACAGAAAAAATCTTGGCGGAACAAAAACAAGGCGTAACGGCCCGCAAATTGTTTGACTTAACACCGACAGAATATGTCACTTCTTTAACGGTTAAAGCAGCACGTGCTGAAGCGGCACCAAATACAAGCAAATGGTGGCTTGGTTTAGACGGAGGCTTACTCGTTCTGGGCGCAATGATGCTTATTTCAGGATTGAGTGCTTATTTCCAAGGACAAACTTTAGGATTAGCTGTTCTCCTTATAACGGGTATTATAGGTGGTTTCGCCATGATTATTTTACGCCGTTATGCAACAGAAATGCGTGCAGGAAGAAAAGGTGGAACACTTCGCTACATATTAATGGCCGTCCTAGTTATCGCACTGTGGATGTTCATTATGACGATTGTTCAAATTACAGTTCCACCAGCAATTAACGTTGCGTTAGATCCGACGGTCATGGTCATTGCCGGAGCTGCCATTCTAGCACTTAGATGGTACATTAAAAGAAAGAAAAACATTCCATCATTATAAAATAAGAAGGAAGCAGGTTGAAATCAACCTGCTTCCTATGATTATTTCCCGGGAAATAATCATAACAAATCGGGGGGAATATGATGTTTTCCTATGAAATTATTAAGCAATTTACGGAAACAGAACAACATTTATACCGTTTTATTATGGAAAATCGGGATAAAGTTATGTTTATGCGAGTGAGAGAACTTTCAGAAGCGACACATGTTTCGCCAGCTTCAATTGTTCGTTTTACACGAAAACTCGGATTTGATGGCTTTTCAGAATTTAAAGTTCAATTAAAACAAGAAGCTAAATCAAATAGTAAGAGGAAAACAGCGGATACAGTTGAGGTTTTGGAAGAGTTTTTTGAGCGGACGTTAAATCGTGACTATGACAAGCAATTGGATGCTGCAGTTAGCATGATTCAGCAAGCAAGCCTGGTTGTGTTTTTCGGGATAGGGACATCAGGGATTCTAGCAGAATATGGCTCCCGTTATTTCTCCAACTTGAAAAAAAGAACCTTTTATATTAAAGACCCCTTTTACCCCAATCCTGGAGAGCAGTTTGAGAATGCTGTTATGATTATTTTATCGGTATCTGGTGAAACAGATCAAGTCATTTTGCAGGCGCAGAACATGCGCGAGTATGGCAGTAAAATTATTAGCATTACGAACACAACAAAGAACACGCTTGCAGGGCTTTCAGATGTAAATATTCCGTACTTTGTGACGCCAGAAATGGTTGACCGGACAAATATTACGACTCAAATTCCTGTGTTGTTTTTGCTAGAATCGATGGCAAAACGTACATATAATCAAGAACATGCCTAAAAAAGAAAGTTCTCCTTCTTGAGAACTTTCTTTTTTGGTGCGCGCGATTTAATTATTCATTTACAACTTCGGGCTTTGTTTTCTCAGCCGATTCGGTTGCTTTAGCGTCCATTGCAGCATCAGACGCGGCTACTTTATTCGAAATAATAACAAATGGTAAATAAATGACAGTTGCGATGGCCAGGCAGAGTAGCCCAACCAGTAGAGCTAGCCAGTTTCCACCTGTTCCGAGGAAAGGAATCAGCGGGCCTGGAGTTGTCCAAGGCACTTGATAAGCAATCGGTGGAATGATTTTCGTTGCTACAAAGAAATACCCAACTAGTGTAGTGACTGCCGGTACGACGATAAAAGGAATAAACATAATCGGGTTTAATACAATTGGTAGCCCGAAAATGACAGGCTCGTTAATATTGAAAAGCCCGGGCGCAATAGAAAGCTTGGCAATATCACGATGATCAGCGCGGCGAGAGGCAATGAAGATGGCGATTAAAAGACCAAGCGTCATTCCAGAGCCGCCGTAGTTAGAAAAAGCATCATTTAAGCCAGCCCAAGTTGCCGGGTATGGTGCGCCCCAAGCCGATCCATGTTCCGAAACGTAAGATAAGTTTGCTAAGTTTGGTTCAGTGAAAATGGTATCACGAATCGCAGCAACTGTATTTGGACCATGAATACCAAGAATCCAAAGCAAGTTCGAAATAAAGCCAAGAATTAAGACGGAGTAAACATTTGTCCCCATATCTTTAAGTGGTGATTGAATGACTTTATACACCAAATCGTGAAGTCCCGCTGGAGCAATCAGCGAAATAAGGTAATTTAAAACAGAGAAGAGAATCATGACAATAATAACCGGTACAAGCACTCTAAACGAGCGTGAAACCGCTGGCGGCACTTGGGGCGGCATTTTAATTGCTAACCGCTCGTTACGTGCTAACCGACTGAAAACTTCCCCAGTAATAAGACCAACAATTAGAGCGACGAAAAGCCCTTGGGCACCTAAGAATTTGATAGTTAAGTAAGCTTGTTCCTCAACCATCGTGTACGGCGTATAGATTATGAAGAATGCCCCAATAGCTGTAAGACCACATAAGAGCTCATCTTGTTTAAAAAAGATTGCCAAGTTTCGTGCCACTAAAAAAACAATCAAAATGGCCATTATGTTGGTGGAGCCCTGTAAAATAGGAGCAAAGACGGCTTGTGCTTCCGCTAAATTGGGAAAAATCTTACCAAGAAATAAAATTTTAGCGATAAATCCGTCTGGAGATAGGACTGCAAAGTTAAGTAAAATAATGATTGAACCAGCCATAATTAAAGGGAAAACTAAAATGAATGCATCACGAATGGCTGCAATGTGGCGTTGTGAATTTAGCTTGTTTGCCACGGGAACTAAAAAGCGCTCCATACCATGCTCAAATTTGGTCATCATACTCATTTAAAAAACCTCCCATTTTAAAAATCATTTAATTTTTAGTGAATTGCAGCAAGCGCCTTCGTTAAGACTGCAGCACCGTTCATTTTACCATAATCAATCATATCAATAACGGTTACAGGTATTCGGCCAGCAGCCATTTCCTTAATCTGCTTCTCCTGATAGCGAACTTGTGGGCCAAGCATGACGATATCGACATCATTTATTTTATTGCTTGCTTCAGAAATCGAGAGCGCTTCAATCGCAACATCCTCCCCAATCTCTTTTGCGTGCGCTTTCATTTTTTCAACTAGCAAACTGGTGGACATTCCTGCTGCACAAACAAGTAAAATTTGTTTCATAGTAAACCTCCTGTTTTTTCTCCGCCCTGCGAAAAGGGCGGAGGAGTAGCACTCATTTTTTCATTTCTCGTTCAATATTGCGCCCATTTTCTTCAATCGTATCTTTATACCAAAAATAACTATCTTTTTTGTAACGTGCAAGCTCTTTTTCGTCGGTTTCATCGCGGTCTACATAAACAAAACCATAGCGTTTCTGGTAGCCGTTTAACCAGCTAAGTAAATCTGTGAAGCTCCACGTACAATAACCAATCATTTCGACGCCATCTGTGATTGCTTCTTGAATTGCATATAGATGGTTACGAATGTAATCAATACGGTATTCATCGTGAATCTCCTTGTTTTCTGTTAGCGAATCGTATTCACCAAGCCCATTTTCGGTAATCATAATCGGCAAGCGATAACGACTCGTGATACGTCTAAGCCCAATTCGAAGCCCGGTCGGATCAATGTCCCAGTCCCAATTCGTTTTCTCTAAATGTGGATTGTTCACGTGCTTCGAAACTCCCGGGATCCCGCTTTCCTCCGTAGTGCCTTTCTTGCCCGTCGTGTTCATTTTCCCAGCCCCAACACCATCTCTTGGGTTGAAAGCATTGGTCATAGTGCGGTAGTAGTTGACACCCATAAAGTCTGGGCGACCACGTTTTAAGAGCTCCATATCCCCTGGCTGTATCGTAGGTGCAAGATCATTTTCTACCAGCCAGTTCCAAGCGGCAATAGGATATTCGCCAAACGTATAAACATCCATCCAAAAATAGGCACTTAGTTCTTCATTATCAAGGGCAGCTAAAACGTTTTTTGGATTTGCATCAATCGAGTAGCTTGGTCCATAAGCAAAACTAGGTCCAATTTTCCCATCCAGGCCAAGTTCGCGATATTTATTAATCGCGGAAGCATTCGCTAAATTGGCGATATGATTTGCTTCATACATGCGTTTTAAGTCCGAAATCCCAGGAGGGTGATACTCCAATTGATACCCGTGCGTGATGAATACATTTTGCTCGTTTAGGGTCACCCAGTGTTTCACACGGTCGCCGAAGCGTTTAAATAGCACCTCCGCGTAATCCGTAAAGTCTTGAATAATACGCCGAGATTCAAAGCCGCCGTATTCGTCTTGAATACCTTGTGGGATATCCCAATGATAGAGCGTTACAATTGGTTCTATCCCACAAGAAATCAGTTCATCAATGAGATTTTCATAAAATTGCAAGCCAGCTTCATTAACCGCCCCGTTGCCATGCGGAATTACACGGCTCCAAGAAACGGAGAAACGATAGGCGCGCAATCCTTGTTCAGCCATCAATTTAACGTCTTCTTTGTAGCGATGGTAGTGGTCAACAGCGACATCTCCATTTGTTCCTTTATATGTTTTTCCGGGTATTCTTACAAAATTATCCCATACTGATGGGCCTTTTCCGTCTGTATTCCAAGCTCCTTCAACTTGATAGGCTGCAGATGCAGAACCCCATAAGAAATCTTCTGGAAAGGGCTTTAGATTTTTATGTTCCATTTTGACACCTCCGTCATTAAACTTGTTATTCTCAATGTAAGCGATTTATTTCTAAACGTAAATAGTTTCATGCCTTTCTGGTCATTGTTTCATGTGATTGGTAAAAGTTTCAAAACTGAAACAACATGTTTCATTGACAAAATGCCAAAATCAAGTTATTCTGTAAGAAATAAATCAAAAGTGAGGTGAGATCGATGTTTCTTTCAAAGGCACAAGCAAGTTTAGTTGAATTCTTATATATTGTTCGTGCGCTTTTTTCCATTTTCGCATTTACAGGGGACAAGTATGCCCAGTTTTCAGTAAATGCATAGATGGAATTTGAAGAGAAGCATGGATCTCATTTTGAATAAATGGGAAGGCACCAGGCGCTTGTCTGGTGCTTTTTTTTGCGTACAAAAAATGTTTCACGTGAAACATTCATGCCTCTTTTCAGCGTGTGAAGGAGGAAGAAAGATGAAAATTATAGATTTAAATCAAGTAAGTAAAAGCTTTGCGGGTGATAACATTTTAAACAATATTTCCATGCAAATCATGGAAGGTGAACGAGTTGGTCTCATTGGACGAAATGGTGAAGGTAAAAGTACGATATTAAAAATTATTGCAGAATTGGAAAGCATTAATAGTGGAAATGTGACTCGAAAAAAAGGTCTGCGAATCGGTATGTTGAATCAATTCCAAGAAAAAACAGCTGATGTGACAGTCTATGATGTTTTAAAAAGCAGTTTTTCTAATCTGCTTGAAATGGCTTCGCAAATGGAGAACTTGGAAAAACAAATGGAGATGGATGCCTCGACTAAAATTATGGATCGATATGGCGATTTACTTGCATCATTTGCGGAACAAGGCGGTTATGAAATGGATTCGGAAATTGCGAAAGTAATGAATGGCCTGGGTATCAGTTCTTTACAAGCGGAAAAATTTAAAGATTTAAGTGGTGGTGAGAAGACGAAAACAGCTTTAGGAGCACTTTTATTGCAAAAAAACGATTTGATTTTACTTGATGAACCGACGAATCATTTGGATTTAAAAGCAGTGACATGGTTGACGCA
Organism: Listeria sp. ILCC797; assembly: GCF_900186185.1. NCBI lineage: Bacteria > Bacillati > Bacillota > Bacilli > Caryophanales > Listeriaceae > Listeria > Listeria sp. ILCC797. The sequence continues at coordinate 17,029 of NZ_FYBS01000007.1, read as the reverse complement.
ATTTTTACAGCGCTATAAAGGTGCCATCTTAGTTGTGTCACATGATCGATATTTCTTGGATGAAATTGTTTCAAAAATGATTGAATTGGAAAACCAGGAACTCATCACGTACCATACTAATTTTTCTGGCTATTTAAAAGAGCGTGAAGAACGGATTTTAAGAGAATTTCAAGCATATAAAGACCAACAGAAAAAAATTAAAAAGATGAAGCAAGCAATTAAGCAACTTAGAGAATGGGCAATACAAGCCAACCCACCAAATGATAACTTCTTTAGGCGAGCCAAGAGTATGGAACGAGCGCTTGAGCGAATGGAAAAAGTAAAACGTCCTGCTTTAAGTCAAAAGGAAATGCAGTTGCAGTTTGGAGAGGCGAAACGAAGCGGGGAAGATGTTGTCTTGTTTGATGAAGTGACGAAATCATTTCATGACCGGGTTTTGTTTGAAGATGTTAATTTGCATATTCGTGAGGGGGAGCGTGTTGCGATTATTGGCGATAACGGTGCCGGTAAGTCAACGCTTCTGCGGATGATTTTAGGAGAGGAGGCACCGAGCAAAGGGCGTGTGAAGGTTGGGAGTAATGTGAAAATCGCTTATTTATCGCAACAAATGGACGAAATGTCGGGCAAGGAAACCGTGCTTGAAGCATTTCGTAAGGAGGTTCACGTGCCAGAAGGAGAAGCACGAAACATGTTGGCGAGTTTTATGTTCTATCAGGAAATGGTCTTTCAAAAAGTAGAGCAACTAAGCGGGGGAGAGCGTATGCGACTTAGATTAGCCAAGTTCATCAATCAGCCAGTCAACACGCTTATTTTAGATGAGCCAACGAATCATTTGGATATTGCATCGCGCGAAGTGCTTGAGGAAGCAATTCGTCAATTTAAAGGAACATTAATTGTGATATCACATGATCGATATTTTATTGACGAAACTTGTTCACGGACACTTTATTTGCATAATAAAATATTAAACAATTTTGATGGAAATTTTTCCTGGTTTTCTGAAAAAGTTATATTTTAACAAAAATAAGATATTTTTTGTGACTTTTTTGTGAAACTTGTTAATTTATATATTAATTTTACAAAAAAAGGTTTAACAAAATTAGTAGAAGTGGATTATGATTTTAGTTGAGAGAAACGACAAAGAGGAGTTTTTTTATGATGTATAATAGAGAGAATCAAGCCACTCAGATTTCGGAAGATGAAATATTAACCCTTTGTAAACGTGAGAAAGACTTTAATAAGCATGCTAAAATGATTCTTTTTAAAAAGGGTCAAACCATTTTTACTGAATCAAATCCAGATGGAAAAGTATATTTTCTAGTTGCCGGAACAATGATGTTAAACCTTAGTTTTGAAGAGATGGAACAACAAGAATTAACATTGAAATTTTTAACTGAAAGTGCTTTTTTTGCCCCAGATGCACTTATGCAATTCGACTCAACAACTCAAGTAAATATCAAGTCTTTGACAAGTGGGGCATGTTGGGAAATTAATCATTCTCTCTTAACTCGCATTTTAGCACGTGCTGGAATTGATTCGCGCTTTTTTTTAAATCAGAAGGAGCGACTTTTGCAGATGGCGATGGAGCATTTAGTCAAAAATACTTTGTCTAAAGAAGAAAGAATTCGTGCTTGTATTGCTCAAATTGGACTAGAACTTGGCAGAGAAGATGAACAAGGTCAAATTATTTTGCCTTCAGAGATTACTCAACCCATTTTAGCAAAGTATTCGACTGCAACACGTGAGTTTGTTGCGCTAACACTTGGCCGACTTGTGCAAGATGATATTTTACACGTTCGACCGAAGCCATGGATTATAAAAGATATTAATCGTCTTTAAAAAATGCACTTTCTCTTTCTATGCTTTAAAATAGAGGGAGGAGGTGCTTTTCTATGAAAATACGTTTAGTACAAGGTGACATTACAGAACAGACGACCGATGCAATTGTAAATGCCGCAAACAACACACTCCTTGGCGGTGGCGGCGTAGATGGTGCCATACATCAAGCAGCAGGCCCCGAATTGCTTTCGGCTTGTAAGAAGATTGCGCAAAAAATTGGAAGCTGTACAACGGGTGAGGCAGTCATTACCGAAGGATTCCAATTGCCGGCAAAATACGTTATTCATACAGTTGGACCTATTTGGCAGGGTGGAGATAAACGCGAGCCGAATTTATTAGCTTCTTGCTACTGGAAATCGCTTGATATCGCGGCATATAAAGAGCTAAAAAGTATTGCGTTTCCCAATATCTCAACGGGTATTTATCAATTCCCGAAAGAACTGGCTGCTGAAGTTGCAATAGATACAGTTTCCGAATGGCTATCTGCAGAACCTGAAACGTCCTTAGAGGAAATTTGTTTTGTATGTTTTGATGTAGAAAATTATCAATTATATGATATTAAGTTACGAGAAAAAGGTTTATTAAAATAAAAAAATGGAATTCTTAGGGAACTTTCATATTATTCACAGCAGAATTTAGGGAAATCTGGATAATATATAGTCATAAGCTAACAACAAACAAAACATTTTCATTTCCCCAAAATGAAAATCCCAAAACTCCCTTTTTTGACCAACGTGGTTTCCTCCCTTTTTCCACGTTGGTTTTTTTGTGCGTAAAAGTAATGAATTTAGGGAATAGAAGGAAGAGTAAATCTAGGTGAAAGAAGGATGGGACATGGAGCGACAAGAAAAAATACAAATCTTGAAAGACATTGTAAGCATTGATTCTACGAATGGAAACGAAGAGGCTGTGGCAGACTATTTAGCTGCGGTTTTGAGTCGCCATGGGATTCAATCTCAAAAAGTGATGTTTGCTGAAAAGCGAGCGAATTTAATAAGTCGTATTGGGAATCCAAATGGTCGCGTATTAGGTTTCTCGGGTCACATGGATGTGGTTGATGCGGGGAACTTGGCGGATTGGGACACGCCCCCTTTTGAAGGAACTGAACGAAATGATCAGCTATACGGTCGCGGGGCAACGGATATGAAATCTGGGCTGGCGGCGCTTATTATTGCGATGATTGAACTTGCCGAAGAGAAGATTTCGTTAGACGGAGAAATCAAATTGCTTGCGACTGTTGGTGAGGAAGTAGGGGAGCTAGGCGCTAAGCAGCTTACTGACGAAGGGTATGCTGATAATTTAGATGGTTTAATTATCGGTGAGCCGAGCGGGCATAATATTGTCTATGCGCACAAAGGATCGATGAATTATAAAATTGTTTCTTTTGGAAAAAATGCGCATAGTTCGACACCTGAATTTGGAATTAACGCAATTGACAATTTGATGCTTTGTTATCGTGCAATAGAAAGTTATGTTCACTCTATACAGAAGGAAAATGCAATTTTAGGAAAATTTATCCATAATGTCACCATTATTGAAGGCGGTAATCAAGTGAATAGCATTCCTGAGCAAGCATACATGCAAGGAAATATCCGAACTATTCCAGAAGTTAGCAATGAGGAAGTGAAGCAAAAATTTGCTGAAATTGTAGAACAGTTAAATGGACAAGAGCAAGTTCAGTTGGAATTAAAGTGGGATTATGATAAGCAACCCGTGTTTAGTGAAGCCGACTCCGAACTCGTTCAAGTCGCGCAAGATGTGGCGCAAGAGCTTATCGGAAAGAAAATGCCGCTTCTTGGGATTTCAGGAACGACGGATGCTGCGGAATTCACAAAATCAAAAAAAGAATTTGCAACAATTATTTTTGGACCAGGGAACGAAACGCCGCATCAAGTGAATGAATATGTCAGCATCGCGAATTATTTGGAAATGATTGATGTGTATAAACAAATTGCGATTCGCTTCCTGAATGAAAAGAAATAAATCATTTTCTTAGTGAATTTTCATTTTTTTCACAGTGGATTTTAGGGATTTCTCGGTAATATATAGTCATAAGCTAACAACAAACATTTTCATTTTCCCCTTTTAAATGAAAATCCCAAAACTCCCTTTTTTGACCAGTGTGGTTCCTCCCTTTTCCACACTGGTTTTTTTATGGATTGAAAAAGTATATTTACAAGAAAGAATCAGTCTGCAATAATGAGTTTGGAAAAACCACTTGATTTAGCCACCAAGAGATGACAAAATATAACAGCTTTACCGGGAAACGTGTTTTTCTTAACAAACTTTCATTTTTTTCACAGTAGATTTTAGTAGAGTGCAGTTAAAATATAACCATAAGCTAACAACAAATGATTTTCATTTCCCCCAAATGAAAATTCCAAAACTCCCTTTTTAACCAACGTGGTTCCCTCCCTTTTCCACGTTGGTTTTTTTATGTCGACTTTGAAAACTTGAATTTCATGTGAATATGGAAGGGCGTGTTCTGGCTAAAGGCTCTGTTTATGATGTGCAGTTTCAGTTAATTTGGGGAATTCGTTCTAGCATGGCTACTGTTGTGTCAATCTTCGCGAAAGCCACCCACAACGATATGCAAATTACAAAAAGAAGCACCTAATTACAGCGTATAATGTACAGAAACACTCAAATTACCCTATTTGGGTGTTTTTTTCATGCCTAAATTGCAGGTCAAAATGGAATTTTGCGTTTGGTGAGCGATTATTCATTTTGCGCGTTTTGTGGTACACTTTTAAATAGACTAAATTCGGAAAAGGAGGCGTATATGGTGCTCAAACAGGCAGAAGAGATTTTACAAAAGAGCTTTGGTTATGCGTCATTTCGTTCGGGGCAAAAAGAAGCGATTCGGCAGCTTTTAAATCGGCAAGACACGCTTGCGATTATGCCGACGGGCGGCGGGAAATCGCTATGTTATCAAATTCCGGCACTTGTTTTTGAGGGGCTTACAATTGTGGTGTCGCCACTTATTTCGCTCATGAAAGATCAGGTCGATGCGCTTCATGCAGCGGGAATTTCGGCGACGTTTATTAATAGCACATTATCCATTCGAGAAGTGAATGAAAGACTTAATTTGGCGCGGACAGGGAACCTCAAAATGCTGTATATTGCACCCGAACGACTAGACACGCCACAATTTCAAAGCCTTTTAGATGAAACGGAAATTTCGCTTTTTGCAATTGATGAGGCGCACTGTATTTCACAGTGGGGACACGATTTTCGGCCAAGCTATTTGAAGCTGTGCGATTATTTGAATGATATGGCTGTAAGGCCGCTGATTGTCGCTTTGACGGCTACAGCAACGCCAGACGTTTCAAAGGATATTTGCAAATTGCTCGGCATTCAAAATGAGCATGTTATCAAAACGGGATTTTCTAGAGATAATTTAGCTTTTCAAGTCGTAAAAGGGCAAGACAAGGATAAGTATTTGCTCGATTATTTGGCACAAAATAATACCGAATCGGGCATTGTATATGCGGCTACGCGTAAGGAAGTCGAACGGATTGCGGAGTTTTTGAATAAAAACGGGGTTTCGTCCGGAAAATATCACGGGGGCATGAATGATACGGAGCGCGACGAAACACAAACTGCTTTCCTTTTTGACGAAAAAAGAGTGATTGTAGCAACAAATGCATTCGGCATGGGCATCAATAAATCGAATGTGCGCTTTGTTTTGCATTACAACATTCCGCGCAACATGGAGGCGTACTATCAGGAAGCAGGACGTGCGGGACGTGACGGTGTGCCGAGTGACTGTATTTTACTGTTTTCGCCGCAGGATACGCATATTCAGCAGTTTTTGATTGAGCAATCGGAGCTCCCGGATGAACGGAAAGAGAACGAATACCGCAAGCTGCGACAAATGTCGGGTTACGGATACACAGAGATTTGTTTGCAAAAATATATCGTTCAGTATTTCGGTGAGGACGAGGAAAACTGCGGGAAATGTAGTAATTGTTTAGATACACGTGAGGAAAAAGATATTACGATTCAAGCACAGCAAGTATTTTCTTGTGTGAAACGTATGGGCGAGCGATTCGGAAAGGTGCTTGTGGCCAAAGTTTTAACCGGATCGAATGACCAAAAAGTGAAGCAATGGCGTTTTGATCAGCTTAGTACGCACGGTTTAATGAAAGGCATGTCACAAAAAGACGTTTTGCAACTCATCGACTATTTGACAGCGGAAAAATATTTACAACCGGCAGACGGACAATTTCCTTCGCTTTATTTGACGGAAAAAGCCGTTCAAGTGCTGAAATCGGAACTAATTGTGATGCGAAAAGAAGCGAAACAGGCGACGCGTGTTGTTCTTGATGTGGACCAAACGCTATTCGAATTGTTACGTGAGAAACGACGAGAGCTTTCCGTACGCGACAAGGTCCCACCATACATTATCTTTTCGGATGAAACGCTGCGTGAAATGTGTCAATTTATGCCGCAAAATGAAGCGGATATGCTGAAAATTAAAGGTGTTGGAGCGGTGAAGATGGAAAAATATGGCTTTGAATTTTTAACGCTTTTACAAAATGAACAAACTGGAGTGAATGTAGAATGACAAAAACAGTAGTGCTAGCTGAAAAGCCTTCAGTTGGTAAAGATATTGGTCGCGTTTTAAATGCGCGCGGAAATGGCAAGAACGGCTTTTTAGAAGGCGACAAATATATTGTGACGTGGGCTCTTGGGCACCTCATTACGCTGGCGGATCCTGAGATGTACGACGCGAAATTTAAGAGTTGGGATATGGCAGATCTCCCAATTTTACCCGAAAAAATGAAGTTAGTACCAATTAAAGAAACACGCCGTCAATACGAAACGGTGAAGAAACTTTTGCTTAGAAAGGATGTTTCGGAGGTTGTCATTGCGACGGATGCGGGACGCGAAGGCGAACTAGTTGCGCGCTGGGTGCTTGATTATGCGAAAGTGCGCAAACCTGTTAAGCGCCTGTGGATTTCGTCTGTGACGGACAAGGCAATTCGGGAAGGCTTCAAAAATTTAAAGCCCGGAAAGAACTATGAAAACCTATATCATTCGGCAGTTGCCCGTTCGGTTGCGGACTGGGTTGTTGGGATTAATGCAACACGCGCATTGACGACGAAATTTAACGCGCAGCTGTCTTGTGGTCGGGTTCAAACGCCTACGCTCGCAATGATTGCCGCTCGTGAGGAAGAAATTCAAAAATTTAAGCCAAGAGAACACTATACGCTCGAAGCCGTTACAGAAAATGGGACTTTTACTTGGAAAGAGGGGCAAGTTTTTGATAAGGAGCGAATTGAAACGCTTCTGAAAAAATTGCGTGGTGCTGATTTGCATGTGACGAGTGTCGATGTGAAAGAGAAAAAGAGTTTTTCGCCGGGGCTGTATGATTTAACAGAACTGCAACGTGATGCGAACCAGCGCTATGATTTCTCTGCGAAAGAAACATTAAACTTAATGCAAAATTTATATGAGCGTCATAAAGTGCTGACTTATCCACGTACAGATTCGCGCTATCTTTCTGATGATATCGTACCTACTTTGAAAGAGCGTCTTGAAGGTTGCGGTGTCGGCGAATATGCGAAATTTGCGCGCAGCATTATCCAAAAAGGAATAAAAGCGAATAAATCTTTTGTTGATAACCGCAAAGTTAGTGACCACCATGCGATTATTCCGACTGAAGAAACTGTGTCACTTGGCGATTTATCGGACAAAGAACGGAAAATTTATGACCTAGTTGTAACGCGCTTTCTAGCCGTACTTTCCGAGCCTTATGTGTACGAGGAAACGAGCGTAGAAGCTAAGATGGAAGATGTCGCCTTTTCTTTAAAAGGAAAAGTAGTTAAATCACTTGGCTGGAAGGCGATAGCTGGGCGGAACGATGAAGCTGATACGGTAACCAAAATGAAAGTCGGCGATAAAATTCCTGTCAGACAGGTTCAAATTCGTTCTGGAAAAACCAAACCGCCAGCAAGATTCAATGAAGCCACACTGCTTTCGGCAATGGAAAATCCAAGCAAGTATATGGCGACTTCCGATAAGAGTTTAGCAAAAACGCTTGGTGAAACGGGGGGGCTTGGCACAGTAGCAACACGCGCAGACATCATTGAAAAACTTTTCAACAGCTTTTCTTTGGAAAAACACGGGAAAGAAATTCAAATTACATCAAAAGGACGCCAATTGCTGGACTTAGTTCCGTCTGATTTGAAATCCCCAGAATTAACGGCTGTTTGGGAGCAAAAGCTATCGCAAATTGCATCTGGAAAACTGAACGAACAAAAATTCACGAGCGAAATGCGCGACTATGCTAAAAAAGCCGTTTTAGAAATCAAGCAAAACGATCGCAAATTTAAGCATGATAATGTCACCTCGCAAAAATGCCCAGACTGCGGTAAGTTAATGCTGAAGGTCAAAGGTAAGCGCGGCACAATGCTAGTTTGCCAAGACCGAGAATGCGGGCACCGCGAATCCCTATCGCGTGCAACCAATGCGCGCTGCCCCAATTGCCATAAAAAACTAGAGCTAAAAGGGCAAGGAGATAAACAAATTTTTGTTTGTGGTACGTGTGGCTATCGTGAAAAACTGAGTGCCTTTAATGATCGTCGTGGCAAAGAAAAAAATAAAAATGTTTCTAAAAAAGATGTTGCGAAATATATGAAACAGCAGAATAAACAAGAAGATGAGCCATTTAACAATCCTATGGCAGAGGCTTTAGCTAAATTGAAGTTAGATAAGTAGTTGAAGGAATCGAATGTTTCACGTGGAACATTCGATTTTGCTAGTTATAATAAAGAGGTTGTCTGATAATCAAACGCAATTTCTTGAGGATTTAATTAAGAGGTATAAAGGAGCTGAAGCAGATGAAACAATTTTATGATGAGAGCCACTCTTCAGGTGAGGAATGCAGTCGTACGCTTTGGTACGGGCACTTTTCAAGCATAGAGGAAGAGGGACTAGAAGAAACAATTTGTAGACTCATTGCAGAAGACTTAAAGAAGAAAACGGAGCCAATCCCAACAGCCACACACTGGGTATTTTATCGTGAAGACATTCAAAAAGATGCTTTGGAGGAACAAATACGTTCTTCGATTATGATTTGCTTACGTGATAATCAATATATAGTTCATTATAATATGTCTGATTTTGAGTTTGTCTTGTTTTATGACGCCATTACAAATTGGGTTAAAGAGTTGGAAGTTAGGTTAAATAAGATTTGAATGGCAAAACCGCCTTTTTGTGATTAATTTTACATTCTTTGCTTAAATTGTTAAAATAAAGTAGACGAATTTATCATGGAAAGGAATGTATATGTTAATAGAAGTTATTATGGCGTCTCTGACCAACGTTTTCATTGTGATTACTGGTTGCTACATCATCAATAAGATAATTCCAAATGAAAAAAAGTTGAGTCTTACTTGGAAAACACGTTGTTATATTGTTATGGCGGCTTCTGTGACGAACTTTGCTTTGATGTTTTTCGCGATTAAGTTACCAAGTGGTATTCAAGTTGATTTACGTTTTATTGTTTTTATGCTATTAGCGTATTATATTGGCGCTTCCCCTGCGCTCCTTGCCGCCCTGGTTGCTTGTGGCATTCGTATTTTTATTGGTGGAGGACTAAACGAATCTACGCTATTTGGGGTGTTTTGCACGTTAACCGTGGCACTCCCGCTTATTTTTATTGCGGTGAAGCTTAGGAAAAGCAAATTGCACCAAATCCAGTCCTTTCTCCTTTTAAACACAATAGGGGTGACGATTTATACGGCTACGTTGTTTCTTTATTACGGATATCAGCCATTTGTGTTTTTTATTGGCGGGAGTATCTTCGTAGTTTCATTCGTAGCGCTATTTAGCATTAATTTTATTATCAATGATATGCTCACGACGCGACGCTTACTCCGCGAAGAGGTTGAGTACGCGTATGTGGACTTTTTAACGGGGCTGTACAATGTGAGAGCTTTCAGCAGCCGTACAAAAGAGCTTGCGAAGAACCCGAAAATTCAGGAGCTCGCCATTTTTATTATGGACATTGATTTTTTTAAGAAAGTTAACGATACGTATGGGCACGCATCTGGTGACCGCGTACTCCAATCAATTGCTCAAACGATGAAAACGAAAGTGGAGATGCCTGAAAATCTCTTCCGAGTCGGCGGGGAAGAATTTTGCTACCTACTGCCAAACGCGCCTAGTGAAAAAGCCCATGAAATAGGTGAAGAAATTCGATTAGCTATTCAAGAGCATCCTATTATACTTAGCTCAAGCGAAACAATTCGAACAACGATTTCAATCGGTATCGCATCGGGTGGAAAAAGTAGAAAGCAACTTAATAAGCTTTATCAATATGCAGATAAAGCGCTCTATGAGGCTAAACATACGGGGAGAAACAAAGTAGTTTTATGTAATAGTGAAGACATGCAAGACGCGGTTGCTGGATAAGTAACTGGAATCGGGAAAATTCTTATGTTTAAAAGAATAAGTGTCGAAAAATTGTCACAAATAATCATACAATGGTATGATATAGTGAATAAGTAAACAGATTTATAAAAAAGGAGACTATCTATGAAGAGAAAAGCTTATCGAAATTCACCAGCTTTTGTATTGTTGGCTTGGGGATCATTTGTTACATTTTTAGCATTGATGGTAATTGGGTTAATTACGTTAAAAGAACCGTTAATGGTAAAAGGATATTACTTGATGGGAGCTGTTGGTTTAATTTCATCTGCCTTCACAGTTGCAAAAGTAGTACGGGATAATCAAGAAGACGAAGAGCGTTACAATCAGATGTTCCGTGCAATTGATCAAAGTGCTGAACGAGAAAGTCAAAATTAGTTTACGTTGAAACAAACCAGAAGGAGAATTTCTGGTTTGTTTTTTTTGTATGATAGGTCCAAAATGTAGTTATTTGTCTTTGAAAATTGACAAAAAAGTGAAAATAGGTTTTTTGATTCGATTTATATAAAGATAAAGGTTGTCACTTATTTTTAAATATGTGTATATTGTAAATACAAATTTATCGTTAGATAATTTGTAAAATTTAAAAAATTCAACAAAAAGGGGTTTGATTGAATGAAAAATAAAAAAATCGGCAAGAAAAAGATGAGAATCATTGCTGTTTTGACTCTTGTGACAGGCTTAATCATTTCGCCTATTATCAAAGGAAAGCTAGATATGCAAGTAGATGCGGATACGGCAGTAAGTCATTCAAACGTTCAAAATGATGCAGCAGTTAATACGCTTCAAAATGGTGATTTTGAGAATCCATCTTTTAACAGTGCGGAAAACTGGAACTGGTTTGACGCATCGCTTGTACCAGGGTGGCAAACAACAGCTAGCGACAATCAAATTGAGTTATTGAAGACAGGCTTTATTGATACGATTATTCAGCGAACTTTTCATGCACAAAGTGGCACGCAATGGGCCGAACTAAATGCACATGAGAATTCAGCGCTTTATCAAGATATTTCAACAACACCAGGGACAAAAATTCGTTGGCAAGTCTATCACATGGGTAGACAAAAGGCAGATATTGCTATTGCTGAATTTGGTGCGCCTGGTGGGGCACTAATTGAACAAGTAAGAATGACTGATGGGAATAGTGGCTGGGGAGAATATAAAGGTAGCTATACAATTCCTGAGGGCCAAACAACAACGCGCTTTCAATTTCGTGCGGTCAGTAATACGGGTGAGTTTACGAGTAGAGGAAACTATTTAGATAACGTCCAATTTACAACGCCGTCTGAACTTCAAGTGAAGGGTCAATTTTCTTTGGATAGCATAAAAATTGGTCAGAGTGCGGATTATCAATTGGAAGCTAAAAATATAGGCGGGATGACAGCTGTTAACAATCAATTTTCTGTTCGGATTCCGAATGAGTTATCCTACACAACTGGAAGATTAACGTCCGCGAATACGAGGGTTAGTCAGGAAAGTTATAATGAAGCGACGCGCACGCTTACTTTTAAAACAGAAAGTATTGCAAAAAATGCTACTGTGAATGTAACCATTCCGTTAACTGGGAGCAGTGAAACATCTGCTGCGAGCCCTGATACAGCAGCAACCTATAGTGATGAAAACTTTGAGGAAGAAAGTTACAATGCAGACGCAGTTGATGATGCGATTGCGGTGAGAACCGATGAACGACCTGTCCTCACGGGGGAAGCGGAAACGGTTATACAACTGAATGCTCTGTTTAACCCAATGAGTACAATTCGTGCGACGGATAAAGAGGACGGGGATATTACAGCTCATGTTCGTGTAACGAGCAATTCGGTTGATACGAGCCAATCAGGCAGATACGCAGCAAGCTATGAAGTTACAGACAGTGACGGGAATAAAGCGACTTTTAACCGCACGATTATTGTAAAAGATATTCCAGCGATAACGGGTGAGCGCGAAACACGCTTAAACCCGAATGTGGAATTTGATCCGATGAGCACGATTCGAGCGGCTGACAAAGAGGACGGAGATATAACGAGTCGTGTTGTCGTAACGAACAACCCTGTTGATACGAGTAAATCTTATACATATGAAGTAAGCTACGAGGTCGCGGATAGTGATGGAAATAAAGCGACTTTCATTCGTACCGTTATTGTGACAGCAGCCCCAGTAATAACAGGGGAGATGGAAACGCGCTTAAATCCGAATGCGGAATTTGATCCAATGAGTACAATCGGGGCATCGGATAAAGAAGACGGGGAAGTGACGAGTCAAGTTGAGATTACAAGTAATAATGTTGATACGAGCAAACCAGACACGTATCAAGTGAGCTACGAGGTGACGGATAGTGACGGGAATAAAGCTGTATTTACCCGCACGGTTTTGGTTACAGAAATGCCGCTAATAACTGGGGAAGCTAAAACGCGGTTAAATCCAAATGCGAAATTTGATCCAATGAGTACGATAAACGCGACGGATGAAGAAGATGGAGACATTACAAGCCAAGTTGAGATTACAAGCAACAACGTCGATACGAGTAAATCAGATACGTATGAAGTAAGCTACGAAGTGACGGATAGCGATGGAAATAAAGCGTTCTTTATACGTACAGTAATTGTCACTGAGGCGCCGGTTATAACGGGGCAGGAGACGATAACTTTAAAACAAGGTGAGTTGTTTGACCCGTTTGTCTATCTAACAGCGCAAGATAAAGAGGACGGCAACTTGACAGCTAAGATTGAAATTATTTCGAGTAACGTAAATACAAATTACCCAGATACGTACCAAGTTTTTTATAAAGTAACGGATTCGGACGGGAATGTGGCGGAATTTACTCGCGAAGTCATTGTACAAGCGGAACTTTTGAAATTATCTGAGCCAACTAAAACACTTCCGAAATCGGGAGATACTGCATCGACCAAAACGGTAGTGCTAGGGTTTATCTTATTGACACTCGGAATGCTTCTTCTATGGCGAAAAAAGAAGAAGGAAAATAAGGAAAGCGTTAAAGTATCTAAATAGAAGTAAATCATTACAATGGGGGTTTCCTGCAAATTAGGAAGCCTCTTTTTTGACTTCTCTTCCAATTTACGAAAAAATAAGGTGGAGAGGTGGTTTTAAAATGGAATCGAGACGGATTGTTTTAGAACGAAATGTAGCTATGGAAACACGTGACGGGGTTACACTTATGGCGGATATTTATCGCCCAGAAAAAGGCACTTACCCGGTTTTACTAACGCGGCTACCTTATAGCAAGGAGTACGGTTTGAACTTTATGCGGGCGGAAATTTTGGCGGAGGCGGGCTACGTGGTTATTGTGCAAGATGTGCGTGGTCGTTATTCTTCTTCTGGAAAATTTGTGCCATATGTGGCGGAGGAAAGTGACGGGTTTGACACGATTAAATGGGCTGCTAACCTGCCATATGCAAACGGCGTGGTAGGCATGTTTGGCCTGTCTTACTACGGTTATACGCAAATGCTTGCTGCGATTAGCGGAGCACCTGAACTAAAAGCGATTGCACCTGTGATGGCGCAAAATAGTATGACAGACGTGTTTAATGACCATAACGGTGCGCTCGAACTCGGCATGTGGGAAACATGGAATTTGGAGTCGATGCTTCCAAATATGATTGCACGGGAAGAGTCATCAAAACGGAGTGAGCGTCTGCAAGATGTATTGCGTGACTTAGACAACATTGATTCTTGGTATGACTTTAAGCCGTATGTGGAGTGGCCACCAATTGTGCGAACGGGTGCGATGAATTATTTTTCGGAATTGCTCTCACTTCGGCCAGATGATGCGCACTGGCGCGGGATTACGGTGCGGGATCATTATGCGCGTGTGAATGTGCCGGGGCTACATATTGCGGGCTGGTACGACTGCTTTTTGGATAAAACGATTGCGAATTTTAAAAATGGGCATGAACGTGGTTTGGGGGATAAACTGATTATTGGGCCGTGGACGCATGCGAATTTCACACAGTACATTGGAAATCGGGATTTTGGGTCGGCGGCGAATAAATTTAGCGGGCCGAGTATGCATAAATTGCATCTTGCGTGGTTTGATCATCATTTGAAGGGCAGAGATGAGGCGCCGCGTCCAGCGGTTGAATATTTTGCGATGGGGGCGAATGAATGGCGGTCGGCGAAAAATTGGCCGCTTGAGAATACGCACTTCACGCCGTTTTATTTGGCAAGCGAAGGGTCGGCGAACACGCGAAATGGCGACGGCAGGCTGCACACAAAGCTTCCGGAGGGGAATCAAACGCAAGATTTTTACACGTATAATCCTGAAAATCCGGTGCCATCGAATGGCGGTGGTACGCTCCACAAGGGGCTTCAAGTTGATGGACCGAAAGATCAGGCGGCGCTTGAACTTCGCGAAGATGTTTTGTGCTACACGTCCGCTTCGGTGGAGGAGCCACTTGAAGTGACAGGGCCGATTGTTGTGGAATTGTATGCGAAAACGGATGCGGTGAACACCGATTTTACGGCCAAACTGGTGGACGTTGCGCCAGACGGAACGGCATTCAATTTGACCGATGGAATCATTCGTGCGTCCAGTGTGCATCAAAATGACGTTGCAAACCACATTTTAAAATATACGATTGATCTGTGGGCAGTTAGTAATGTGTTTCTTCCAGGGCATCAGATTCGCGTGGAAATTTCCTCAAGCAACTTCCCGCGTTTTGATCCGAATCCAAACACTGGTGGAAGCTTTATTGACACGGCGACGAGCATCCCCGCAAACCAAGTTATTTTTCATGATGCGGAACATCCGTCCTGTGTCATTTTGCCGATAATAAAAAAATAGATAAGTCTATAGTTGGTGTACGGTATTCCGTATTCATGGTAAAATAAAATGGTTATGTTTTTAATTTTAGAGAAAACTGGCGCGTGCCAGTGGTTTTATAAAGGAGAAGGTAGAGTGAAGAAATTTACAAAAAAAATCGGCGCTGTTTTAATGGCTGGAACGATTGCAATTAGTGGACTATTTATGAGCCCGAGTTTAGCGCAGGCGGCAGATGCACCAAACGTGAATGCGAGTGCAGCCATTGCGATTGAGGAAAGTACTGGAAAAATCTTATATTCGAAAGATGCCGATAAATTATTAGGTATTGCGTCCATGACGAAAATGATGGACGAATACATTCTCCTTGAGCAAATTCATGATGGAAAAATAAAATGGGACGATAAAGTCACGATTTCAGAGTACGCTCACAAAATTTCACAAGACACGTCATTATCAAACGTGCCACTCCGCCTCGGCGAAGAATACACCGTCCAAGAGTTATATGAGGCGATAGCCATTTATTCCGCAAACGGTGCGGCTATTGCACTCTCGGAAAAAATCGCCGGTTCCGAAGGTAAGTTTGTTGAAATGATGAATAAGAAAGCGAATGAGCTAAAACTTGGCGACCACAAGTTCGTCAATTCTACTGGGTTAAACAATGAAGATCTAAAAGGTATGGAACAAGTTGGGACGAATAAAGATGAAAACCAGATGACCGCGCGTGGCATGGCAAAACTAGCGAAACATCTCGTCGATGACTATCCAGAAGTTCTGAAAACGGCGAGCATTACGAAGAAGGATTTCCGACCGGGAACGTCCGACCGTATCGCAATGACAAACTGGAACTGGCTTCTGCCAGGCCTGATTTACGGCCGCACAGGCGTTGATGGTCTTAAAACGGGTACGACTGATTATGCGGGAATGTGCTTAACTGCAACGGCTGAACAAAATGGTATGCGCGTCATCACAGTCATTCTCCATGCAAATGGCGGAACTGGCGCAGGTCAGCACAACAGTGCGCGCTTTGACGAAACAAACAAAATGCTCGATTATGCTTTCAATAATTTTAAAGTTCAAGAAGTAGCAAAAGCAGGAACTGCAGTGAAAGACCCTAAAACGATTGATGTCGTGAAAGGGAAAGAAGATACAGTTGGCCTTGTAACTGGAGAAAATGCCAATCTCGTTGTTCCCATTTCAACTGGTGATGCCAAATTAGACAACAAAGTAACATTAAAAGAAAAGTCAATTGATGCGCCAGTCAAAAAAGGTACCAACGTAGGAACGATGTCCATTACTCTTAAAGATGGTGATAAGCTAGGCTATGTTGACGGCACAGACGTGTTAACCGTTCCAGTTATCACAAATGCAAATGTCGAAGAAGCAGGCTGGTTCACGCAAAGCATGCATGCAGTCGGCGGTTTCTTCCAAGGTGTAGGAACATACGTATCTGACGGAGTTAAAGGTTGGTTTAACTAAAAAAATTTTAGACCCTAGGCAAAGGCTTTGTCTAGGGTTTGCTTTGCAATGAATGTATTTGTTTTAGTTGTAAAATTAGCGATTTCGTGCACAATTCCCTCTTATATTCCTTTGTGTTATACTGAACCATGTAATTATTAGACAACAAAGAGGTGAATGGATATGATTAAAATCCGAATTAGCAAAAACCAATTGCGTAGATTTATAAGCGAGTTAAGGGAGGCAAGGAGTAAGCACCATAGACAAGTCCAGTTTCGAAGGGCGTTGTCCTCATGAGCCGGATTAGTATTGCCGAAGTACGTGCCTTTCAAGAAGCCTTACAAAAGGCCAATGCCACCATGCGTGCCCGTATTCAAGCGGTACAAGCAAGCGCCTTTCGTTATTCGGCGGATTATTTCTTAGACGGGCAAGCGATTCAAGCTTCCCAGTATTATTTTCGCGAAACCTATCAGACGGTAGGCGGGAGTTTGCTTGAAATTTTAGATACGAGTGAAGCAC